>JBARRE010000792.1:0-13186 GCA_049644065.1 Sedimentisphaerales bacterium
CGCCCATCCTGCTCAAAAAAAAGATTATTAAACTGACATTTCCGATTTAAATTCTTAAACAACATGCTTTTCTCCATAAATACAAATTCTAACAAATTCCATTTGTTTTGCACGACTTCATCTGGGAAATCCGGATTAAATGCGCTGTCTCCTGTATTCCGCCTTTTAAGCTTGCTTTACTCGAAAATCCGCCTAAGATGCGCATGTCTTGTATGTATCTCGAATAGAAAATTTCAGTGCAAAAGCAAAGCGAGAGACAATAAGGAGATGGACATGGACAAAAAACGAACGGTGAGCGTGACAATAGTGATGTTCGGCCTGCTGGCGGCCGGGTGCGCGAAGAGCACGGTTCACGTCAAACAGAATGACGGCACGTATCGCACTTCAACGCACCTGATTTTCCAGCCTGATTTCGCGGACCGCTCCTTCAGCAGCAGCCATGACTATATGGTTTCGACCAAATTCAACGATGTCACCTATGTTTGGCCGGAAGGTAAGGGAAACTTTTCAAAGAATTTCAACGAGATCACCTTCAAAGGTAAAAATATCAGTTGCAGCGTAGTCGAACGCCGAATCACCATCAACGGACGCAGGATTGGCGAATTCGAGGAAGGTGACAACGTTCGCATAACCGGCGACGGCAAAGTTTTCGTCAACAACGTCGAGATCAAGTCACCCGGCGATATGTAATAATAGACATCATCGAAATTTCCGTATTCTGTCTTCTATTCTTTTCACGAAAACATATTTCGCTAAATTGATTATCCAGCATTTCCCAGGTAAACAGAGACACATGAGTGTAACTGCTGAAAATCCGGTTCTGGAATGGAGGTAAACGGCGGCGGTCTGCCAAAATAGTAGGAAAAAGCGGATTTTTGACGTATGTGCTCGACTTTTTCGCGGCTTTTCCGGCATGGTATGCTGAGCCTGCTGGAATTATTTTGAAATTGAGATGAAATTATGTTATTATGATACTTGAAATGCACAGGAATGTCTCAAAAAACAGTTTAAATGGGAAGTGTCGTTTAACGGATATGAGAAACCCACACTGACCGAAGTTTGTGCATTAAAGATGATGATGTCTAATGATTATGAAAGCACAGTTATTATACATCTGGGCGATAGTGTTGATCTCAATTTTTCCAGCTTCTTCTCAGAGCGAATCGATAAGGATCAGAATAAGTGAGGATTCCAGAAACTCGAACATAACAGCCAAATTAGAGATAAAAAGAGGAGGGAATAATACAACAGCTTTTGTTTGCGACGAAGTACATTGGCTGAGCCAGCCTGGCGAACCGCGAATTCCCTGGACGGTTGCAACGGTGCTTCTGCCCCCAGATGCAGACTTGTCTACCGTAGCTTGCGATACGGACGTGAGCTATGAGCAGCAAGCAGGTGAATGGCGCTTAGAGCCGGCACCTCCTTCAGCAACCTGGGATGAGAAACGGGCTCAGGTGGTCACGATTTGGCCCACGGGCAAGAGAATCGTGGGCGGCTACGATTTGGACGTTTACGAAACAGATGCCTTCTGGCCATCGGGTCAGGCAAGGATACTGACAGTAGGCCGTCTGCGGGATTGGCGCTTGGCCGAGGTTGCGTTGCCCTTAGTGCGTTATAATCCTATTACAGGTGAGCTGCACAAGCTCATCTCTGCCGACGTAGCAGTCACCTATACACGTGAAGAGATATCATTTCTGGGTGGTGTTGCAAGTCTGAGGGGAAAGAGTCGGGTCGAAAAAATGGCTGTCAACTTCCAAGAGGCATCACAGGAGTATGGTATTTTTGATAAAGCGGCTCATACAAGTAGCATACAGAAGGCCACAGAGACAGATCAAAACCGGCTTAGAGAGCCGAGTCAATCCGCTAATTGGTATGTCATCCTGACCACTTCAGCTATACAAAGTGCCTCTACTCAATTGTCCAACTTCATTTTGCACAAAGAGAGTCTGGGATTTACAGTCCAGGTGGTGACTGAAGATTTCAGACGAGAAGACAGCACTCACTATCTTAGTGGTTCTACATGTGATGAGCGGGCCGGTAATATCCGCCACTGGTTGAAAAATAACTATGATGAGCCAAATGATATATTATATGTGTTGTTGATCGGCAATCCGCATCTCACATCCTTTGATGTAGACACTTCCGTGCCGATGAAGAAGTGTAGTCCCAACCCCAACTACCCCAACAATCACCCCACAGACTACTTCTTTGCGGAACTTACAGCGGATTGGGACAAGGACAGAGATGGTATCTATGGTGAAATGGGAGAGAATGCGAGTAACGGAGACGAGGTGGATAAGTACTTTGAGGTATATGTCGGTCGTATTCCCTACTACGTCAGTATCAATGACTTAGACCATATTTTGCAGAAGACTATCAATTATGAAAACTCTACCGATGTCCAATGGAGGCGCAACATCTTCCTTCCTTTGGTCCCATTTGAGCCGGAAGAGGGGGTACTATCGTACGAACTCGGCGAACAGATAAAGAAGGATCATCTTGAACCTGAGGGGATTTCTTCTGTCAGGATATATGACGAATGCTACGCTGACGCCGTACCGCCACCAGAACACCTGCGCAGGAATCGTTACCCGGCAACAGAGTGGAAACAGGGCACATACGGTCTTGTCGTTTGGTTGACTCATGGTGGCTCCACATATGCAGATGGCATTATCGAAACTCCATATACGCCCCGTCTGAATGATGATTATCCTGCAGCCACCTGGCAGGGCTCTTGTGGTAACAGCGACCCGAACAACCCGGACAATCTGGCCTATGCCATTCTGAGAAACGGCGGCATAACTACAGTGGGTGCGAGCGGCGGTGCGAACTACTGGATACCGGAGCGCAACTACCGGCATCTCAGTGGCAGTATGGGAGGGATGGCTTATGAATACGCCAAAAGAATGGTCCAGAGACAAACCTGTGGCGAGGCTTTGTATAACACAAAAGAAGAAATGGACATGTGGTTGGGGAATTATTACTCGTTCAATCTCTACGGCGATCCGTCAGTCGTGGTCATGCCTGAACCACCCGCCTTTACGGTTTCGCCAACGGATGCCTTTCACAGTAGATCCGCTCATTCAAGTGGATCTTGCGACAGCCGGACTTACACTCTCACGAATAACACGGATTTGCCTCTATGGTGGACTGCCACACACGAAGCTGACTGGTTTGAGCTTTCTTCTTCCAGGGGCAGGGGCGTTATAGACGCCTATAGCTCAGTAGCATTGAATATGAGTTTAACCACTAAGACAGCGGATTTAGACTACGGTATTCATGAGGATACAGTGATCTTCACGGACTCGACGAACGGCATATTGATAAAGCGAAGGGTCGTCTTAGAGATCTACCCACAGCAGCTTGCAGGCTATTGGAGACTTGATGAGACCGGCGGCACCACGGCCAAAGACAGCGCCGGCAATGGCCACGATGGCACCGTCGGTGGTACGGCGAATTGGGTGGCCGGGCAAATAGGCGGTGCGCTGGACTTTGACGGTTCAAGTAATTACATTGACATGGATGACCAAGTTGCCAGCGGAACTTTCACATATGCCAGTTGGATTAGACCTCGAGACATACCGTATTCTGTCCAAGACTACTACGCGGTGATGCACAACGATGCTTGGAGCGCCGGATCCATCCATGCCCATCTGAGGCAAAACACCAGCCTGTTAAACATGGACATAAACGGCGGCCCCGGTGTAACATCAACTACTGTTTTGCAAGAAAACGTGTGGTATCATTTTGCGTTAACGGTTACTGGCAATACCTCGCAACTCTACATCAACGGCGTATTGGAAGACGATAACACAGCCGGAAGTGCTACCGCGTTTCTGGGTCCTTTGAACTTCGGTTCATGGAACAATGGCGGCCGGCACTATCACGGTTTAATGGATGACATCCGCATTTACGACCACGTTCTATCAGAGACCGAGATTCTGACAATTATGGAGGGTGGACGGCAGGCGGAGAGTCCACGTCCATTTGACAGACAGAGAGACGTGCCTCAGCGTTGGACGTTGGATTGGGTAGCGGCATCTGCTGCGGTTTATCATAATGTTTATTTCGGGACAAGTTATGATGCTGTGGCCGGCGCGACGACAGCTTCGCCCCAGTACATGGGAGCCCAGAGCGGAACCTCCTATATCCCATTTATGAATATGAACACCGAGTATTTCTGGCGTGTCGACGAAGTGACTTCCGGACCCGATGTGATCAAGGGTGACATATGGAGTTTCACCACTGGCAGTAGCGCAGGGACGATTACTCGCGCAGTCTGGACAGGAATAGACGGTTCGTCTGTGGTCGATCTGACGAGCTACCGCTGGTATCCGGACCAGCCCAATATCCTGGAGGAGATTCCCAGCTTTGAAGGGCCCGTCAACTGGGGGGACCACTATGGCACGCTCATACATGGCTTCCTGACGCCACCCATGACAGGCAGCTATACCTTCTGGATCGCAGGAGATGACAATTGCGAACTGTGGCTCAGCAGCGATGCTAATCCAGCAAATCAGGTGAAGATCGCTGAAGTGCCCGGCTGGGTAGATCCATTCCGGTGGGAGAAGGACTCCGAGCAGCAGTCCGATCCAATCACACTCACTGCTGGCACGTCCTACTACATAAAGGCACTGCACAAAGAGGGCATAGGCGGTGACTGCATTGCTGTCTCGTGGCAAGGCCCCGGCATCTCTCAGCGAGTCATACCGGGTCATTATCTCGCCCCGTACCACCTTGATCCCCCATCGCCCGATCCGAGGTGAGTTGAATATCTCGCTCGATAAGAACGATCCCCAGCTCATCGGACCGGCTGGATTCTGGCAGGCCCGTGATGTCCCTAAGGTTTATATCTACGCCGCCTGCCGTACGCAGGATACCAGGGCAAGGCTGTTCTGGAGAACACATTCGGAGCCAGGATTTGCCGAGCAAAGAAGCGTTTCATTTGAGACCCGTCCCGATGGGCAGTATCATACTTACGAAATTGATTTAAGCTCATCGCTGTACTACAAAGGTGCTATTGCGGGCCTTCGTCTGGACCCGGTTTCAACCGGCCATGAGGGCGACTATATAAAAATAGACTACATCTCCTGGAGCAAGAAACCAAAATAACACATTCACCATCCATCTCACCTTTAGGGTTGACTTTACAGTAAATCCCGATACAATGCGTATCTCTTATTTCGTATATTGTATCTCCAGTGAGATATTTCATTGATAAACAACAAAGATAAGGAGAAAACAGTTGGGTTACAACTGCGTTGTATTAATAAAGCAAGTGCCTGATACCAAAAGGATTACAGGCGATGTGATGAACGACGACGGGACGGTAAAACGTTCGGCGCTGCCGGCAATTTTCAACCCGGAAGACCTCAACGCCCTCGAAATGGCGATTCAGATCAAGGACAAGTTCGGCGGGCATATTACCGTAATCACGATGGGGCTGCCGGCTGCAAGCGAGATTCTTCGCGATTCGCTATTCCGAGGGGCCGACGAGGCAATCCTGCTAACCGACCGCCGGTGTGCGGCAAGCGATACACTGGCAACCAGCTATATCCTGAGTTGTGCCGTCAAAAAGGTAAACTACGACATCGTGCTCTGCGGCAGGCAGGCCATTGACGGCGATACCGCACAGGTCGGCCCGCAGTTGGCCGAGAAACTTGGCCTAACGCAGATTACATACGTCGAGGAGTTTACGGAGCTTTCGGGCAGGACCATCACGGCCAGGCGAAACATCGGCAACGGATGGCAAATGGTAAAAGCCGAGCTACCGGTCCTGCTGACCGTCGTCGGCGATGCGAACGAGCCGAGAGTCGCCGCGGCGAAAAAAATGATGAAATACAAGAACGCCCTGGCGCCCGTCGAAGTCGAGCAGAAAATCAAAGCGGAAAATCCGGACGCAGGCGAAATGGATATCAAAGAGCTGGCCGAGCATAAGTGCGGCAAATTGATAGAACAAGGTCTGCTGATGAAACAATGGGACCTGGACGCGATCGAGGCCGACCTGAACTGGTGCGGTATGAACGGCTCGCCGACAAAGGTCCATCGCATCCAGAGCGTTGTCTTAGCGTCAAAGGAAACCAAACAAATCGAGCCAACTGAAACAGCCATATCAGATATGGTACACGAATTAATCGAAGACAAAATTATTGCATAAGGCGTTTTATGGTGGGGCAAGCCCCACCCTACTTAATAACACGAGATACGAATTATGATAGAAGTGAATAGAAAAGGTGAAGTTTGGGTTTTCACCGAGCAGCATAACGGGCAGATAGAGGATACGCCGGTCGAGCTGATGAGCAAGGCCAGGCATTTGGCCGATACGCTGGGCGTGAAATTGGCGGCGGTCGTCCTGGGCGACGGCGTCAAGGGCCTGGCAACAAAATTGATACAATACGGAGCCGATAAGGTTTACGTAGCCGAGCATCCGCTGCTTAGGACGTACCAGACGAACAGCTACGCAAAGGTGATTTACGATCTGATTCACAAGCACGAACCGCAGATAGTGCTTTACGGGGCGACAATTGCCGGGCGCGATTTGGCGCCGCGGATTGCCAGTGCGACCAAGGCGGGACTGACCGCCGACTGCACGGACCTGCAAATCGGCGACCACACAACCGTCAAGGACAAGAAGGTGCACAAGAACCTGCTGTTTCAGATAAGGCCGGCCTTCGGCGGGAATATCGTCGCGACGATTATCAATCACGACCGCTGGCCGCAAATGGCGACCGTTCGCGAGGGCGTCATGCCGATACCCAAGCCTGACGTGAAGCGAAAAGGCGAGGTCATCGAAGAAGAGGTGACACTCGCTCAGTCGGATTTGCCGCTTGAGATTCTCGAAGAGCACAAACGCCCGAAGAAAGTGGACCTGAAAGCCGCAAGGATAATCGTTGCCGGCGGAGCGGGCGTGGGCAGCAGGGACAATTTCAAGCTCGTCTGGGATCTGGCAAACTGCCTCGGCGGTGCGCCGGCGGCAACCAGAGCTGCGGTTGACCTGGGCTTTATCGACCACGACCACCAGGTCGGCCAGACCGGCACTACAGTCCGGCCGAACCTGTATATCGCCGTGGGAATCAGCGGCGCGATCCAGCACCAGGCGGGAATGTCGCAGAGCCAGAAAATCGTCGCAATCAACAACGATCCCGACGCCCCGATTTTCGGCGTAGCACACTACAAGATCATCGGCGACCTGAACGACGTCGTGCCGATGATGATAAAAGGGATCAAGGAAAAGAGCATAAAAGGGTAAAACTAAAAACGGAATAGACAATGGGAAATTTTTATAGCGACAATAACGATATTAAATTTTTATTCCGGCACGTGAACATGGGCACTTTGGCGGAAATTTGCGAGGAGGGCTTCAAGTTCGCGAGTGAGTTCGACCACGCTCCTGCCGACGCCGATGAGGCGATACGGAATTATGAAATGGTGCTGGATTCGCTTGGCGAACTCTGCGCCGAATTCATCGCGCCGCGGGCCGAAGACGTGGACCGCCAGGGCAACGTTCTGAATGAGGACGGCTCGGTAACACGCGCCAAGGGCATCGCCGAGGCCATCGAAAAACTCGGCCAGGCCGAAGTCATGGGCTTTATACTGCCCCACCGCTTCGGAGGGTTGAATTTCCCGAACATCATCTATTCGATGGCGATTGAGATTCTTTCGCGAGCTGATGCGGCCCTGATGAATATCTTCGGCCTGCAGGGAATCGCCGAGACCATCAACGCCTTCGCCTCCGAAGAGATCAGGCAACAATACCTCCCTGATTTTGCCGCCGGAAAGATAACCGGTGCGATGGTCCTGACCGAACCGGATGCCGGCTCGGACTTGCAGGCAATCAAACTACGTGCCTTTCAGGACGGTGACGGCAACTGGTTCCTGCACGGCGTCAAGCGATTCATCACGAACGGCTGCGGCGAGGTGCTGCTCGTATTGGCCCGAAGTGAGCCGGACAGAGCAGGCGGGCTTGGATTGAGTTCGTTCGTCTGCAATCGAGGCCCAACGGTTCACATCCGAAGGCTCGAAGACAAGTTTGGTATCCACGGCTCGCCAACCTGCGAAATATTTTTTGACAATACGCCATGCCAGCTCATCGGCGAGCGCCAACGCGGTCTGGTAACACACTTTATGAGCCTGATGAATGGTGCGCGTCTCGGCATTTCGGCTCAGTCGATCGGGATTGCCGAAGCGGCGTTCCGCATCGCCCGTGACTACGCCTCCAGCAGAAAACAATACGGCGTGGCCATCGAAAAGCTGCCGGCCGTTCGTGACATGCTTATCGATATGAAGATTGCCATAGAAGCGTCTCGAGCCCTGCTGTACGAAACATCGAGGGTGGTAGATGCTGAAATCGGATACGCCAAAAGGCTCGAAACGAATCCGCCGGAGGATAAGGCCGAAGTCAAACAGCTCAAGAACGAAGCGCGGAAATATAAACGATACGCGGCAATGCTGACGCCGATGAGCAAGTACTACTGCTCGGAGATGTGCAATAGCGTAGCGTACGATTCGATCCAAGTGCTCGGCGGCAGCGGCTACATGCGAGATTATGCCTGCGAGCGGCACGCCCGCGATGCCCGAATTACGACCATCTATGAGGGAACGAGCCAGTTGCAGGTTGTCGCGGCGGTCCGAGGTGTCTGCAGCGGGACGGCTGAGAAATTCATGGCCGAGCTGGCGGAACAGGAATATGACAGCGAAGTTGCTGACCTGCTGAAAATGCTCGCCAAAGAAAGGGAGCTTTTGCAGGATGTGATCGCCTATATAAAGGAACAGGGCAATGAATACATGGACTTATATGGCAGACATCTGGTCGATATCGCCATCGATTTGATTAACGGCTATCTTTTCTGCGGCCAGGCCAGCACGAAGGTGGATATGGAAGTACCCGTCGCCGAGAACGGCACCGGCAAAACCATCCCAATGAAAAAACGTAAAGCAATGGTCGCCCGCAGATACATTAAGAAAAACGTTCCGAAGATCGCCGCTTTAGCCAAACTAATCAGCACCGGCGACAAATCCACATTCACTGAATACGAAACCCTCGTCGGACCCGTGCCGGAACTGGGATAAAATAATTGTAAATTAATGATTATCAATTGTATAATGAAGCCCCGGATACAATAACGAGGCCTTATTTATACAATTTTAAGATATACTTAGGATACGCAATGGGCTTTGATGAAATTCGACGGCGGATTTTGGATAACCGTCAGAAAATCCGACAATATGGCGTGAATAGAATCGGCTTTTTCGGCTCTATTGTACGCGGGCAGCAGCGAAAGGATTCCGATATTGACCTGCTGGTGTTTTTTGACGAGGGGAAATTGTCGTTCGGCAGTTATATGGATTTGAATTTTTATCTTGAAGACCTTCTGCATGCCAATGTCGACCTTTTGACCCCGGAGCAAATCAGCCCTTATATCATGCCGTATATTCAGAAGGAAATACGATATGAAAGCCTGTAGGCCGTATCTGATACATATGTTACAGGAAATTGAATACCTCGAAGCGGAATCCTCTCATCTGAGTTTCGAACAATTCACCTCCGACGAAACACGCAAACGCGCCTTTGTCCGAAGCCTCGAAATAATCGGAGAAGCAACCAAAAATATTCCGGATTCGGTCAGACAACAATATCCGGCTATCGCCTGGCGCAAAATCGCAGGAATGAGAGATAAGCTCATTCATTTTTACTTCGGTGTCAATTATCATTTAATCTGGTCGGTTATAAAGGATGAATTGCCGGTCTTGAAGAAGCAAATCCATAAAATTCTGTCGGAGAATCAATAATATATGAGACAGGCAATAAGCAAATTAACCATAAAAGGCTATAAATCCATCCGGAATCTCGAAAATTTCGCGCTACGCGACATCAACATCCTAATAGGCCCAAACGGTGCGGGAAAAAGTAACTTTCTTAGCTTTTTTACGTTAGTCAGAGCAACACTCTCTGAGAATAGTAAAGGAGAAATGGATAAGCTTGGAAAAGCCAATCGTCTTTTTTATATGGGTAGTAAGGTTACTAAAACCTGCGAGTTTAAAGTTCGTTCTATGGGTGGTGTCACCGGCTTTAGTTTCTCAAGATGCTTAATAGCGGATCCAGAGGATAGTTTAATATTAAATACGGAATACTCTGGAATGGATAGCGGGGAGTACCCAAGTGCTCAAGATGGTCAGAAATATCTTGATAATGCTAAAAGAAATATTCAAAAGGGCATATATCATTTTCACGACACAAGCACATTTGCAGGAGTAAAAAAATATTGTTCTATTCGAGATTATGAGTACTTACATGCAGATGCAAGTAATATAGCTGCTTTTTTATGGTATTTGAAGAAGAAGCATGAGAAGGAGTACAAGATAATTCGGGAAGTTACTCAATTAGCAGTTCCTTTCTTTGATGATTTTCTATTAAGGGAATCCATAAAAGATCCAGATGAAACATTACTGGAGTGGCGGCAGAAAGGATCCGATTATTCATTTCACCCGAACCAGATATCGGATGGCACGTTACGTTTTATCTGTATGGCAACGGTACTGCTGCAACCTAATCCTCCCTCAACAATATTGCTGGATGAACCGGAATTAGGCTTGCATCCTTTCGCGTTAGCATTATTAGCAGAACTAATCCAGAAAGCCTCACATAAAACGCGGATTATCGTAGCTACACAATCGGCGGCGTTAATTGATCATTTCCAGCCGGAAGATATTATTCTTGTTGAACGTAAGAACGACGAGTCCATATTCGACCGTCCGGACACAGAAAAGTTAAAAATCTGGCTTGAAGACTATTCCTTAGGGGACATCTGGAGCAGAAATATCATCGAAGGGAAACGAGAGGGGAAACGACTAGCCAATGAGTAATATAAAAATTCTCGTAGAAGGCCCAACGGAAATACTCTTTGTCAATGAAGTGTTGAAGCTACATTTTTACGAAAGAGGAATATATATAAAGCCTTTTCTCTTCCAGAAGGCCGGGGGCATTCCCAAATACTCGATATCTCAAAAACAAATCCTAAATACGATTAGATCTGATCCATCTTGTTTTTGTACGACAATGGTTGATTTTTATGGGATGCCCACAAACTGGCCTGACAGGGAGCAGGCTAATCGTTGTCAAAGTTACTCTGAAAAAGCGGATATAGTCGAAGGCGGCATTTTGAAGGATATTGCCGGATATTTGGGAAACTCTTTTAATCTTAACCGTTTCATACCTTATGTTCAGATGCACGAATTTGAAGCGTTGCTCTTTTCATCTCCCGCAAAATTAGCTGAGAGCCTCGGCATCGAACAATCAATCCCTGCTTTCACGGTAATACGAAATGAATTTTCAAATCCGGAAGAGATTAATGATAGTTATGAAAAATGCCCTTCGCGGCGAATTGAAGGATTGTTTCAAGGTTTTAAAAAAATATCAAATGGCATATCCGCAGCAAGTCGAATTGGTTTGGAAACAATGCGTCAGGAATGTCCGCATTTTAACGAATGGATTACAAAATTAGAGGATATTGGGAATCAATAAAATTTTATGCTCAAAGCTGTAATATTTGATTTTGACGGCGTTATTACCGATTCGGAAGTTCTGCACCTGCGGGCGTTCAACCAGTCACTGGTTCCGTACGGCGTGGAGATGTCCACAAAGGATTATTACACGAACTATCTGGGTTTCAGCGACTTTGACTGCTACAAGACGCTAATCGACAACGGCCTGATTAAAATTGACGAGCAGCAAATCGGCGAAATTATAAGCCGGAAAAGCAAAATCTTCGAAGAATTGTCGAAAACCGAGGGCCGGACAATCGAGGGTGTGCATGAATTTCTACAAATGCTCGAAGAAAATAATATCCCTATGGCGATATGCTCCGGCTCACTGTTGGTGGAAATCGAGGTAATGCTTGAAGAATCCAAACTGCGGCATTTCTTCGCCGAGATAGTCTCGGCCGAGCAGGTAAAAAAAGGCAAGCCCCACCCGGAAGGTTTTTTACTGAGCCTGCAAAAACTCAACAAAAATTGTCATCCCCCTATCATCGCCAACGAGTGCATCGTAATAGAGGACTCCAACTGGGGCCTGCAGGCCGGCAAAGCCGCGGGAATGCACACCATAGCCATAACAAACTCCTACGAAGCCGAGCAGTTGACCATAGCCGAAAAAATCGTCTCCCACCTGAACGAACTGACCATCAACGACCTGCAGCTACTCTGTGCTTAAAACCAGTAAGAGCAAGTAATTGGCTCTCTTCAGAAACTTTTTATTATTTGACTCAAGGCTAAGGTCGGATGCTATTTGAGCCGATAAAAAGAATAGCATTGCTGAAAACTAACTCATGCCGGAACGGAATCTGTAGCGGATTTTGATAGAAAGGCAAGACAGATACGATGAGAATGAAAAAGCTCTGGATTTTGGTTGCTATTCTCGTGGTCGCTTGTGGCATTTGGGCCGTCCTGTTCCGGACTAATTTGATGCCGAAGCAGAAGTCAATGGTCAGCAAGTTTATTCAAGACGTCATACCGGGAAGGCAAAAGGGACTCATACGCGGTATAGTCTCCAGCGAAGACAGTTTCACTGCTCTGATCGACACTCAAGCAGTCCGTGAAGGAGACACAATTTACGGCGTCAAAGTTGTCAAGATATATGTGGACAAAGTCGAATTTGAGAAAAACGGCAGGCAGTGGATCCAGGGTCTGAACGAGACTCCCAGCCTGCAGTGGCATGTGAATGCCGAAGCCATAGTCAAAGATGAGATCGGGGCGATTGAGAAGGACCCAAATTTAACTGAAGCCTGCATTAGTCGGGCAGTTCTCTACCACAGCAGAGGCCAATATGACCAAGCTATCTCAGACTACACCAAGGCCATCGAGATAAACCCAGGGGATGCTTTGACCTACTACAAACGAGGCAATGCTTACAAGGCTAAAGGCAAATATAAGCAGGCTATCTCAGATTACACCAAATCTCTTGCGATAAAACCACGATATGCTGAAGCCTGCTACTATAGGGCGATTGCCTACATGACTAAAAGCCAGCATGACCAAGCTATCTCAGACCTCACAAAGGCTCTTGAGATAAATCCGAGGTTGACTGAAGCCTACCTCAACCGGGGAAACCTCTACATTACTAAAGGGCTATATGATGAGGCGATTCTGGACCTCGACAAGGCAATTGAAATATGCCCACATTATGCAGTAG
>JBARRE010000793.1:0-2223 GCA_049644065.1 Sedimentisphaerales bacterium
CTTTTCAGAAGCTCGCGTGCCTGCCAGACTTGTGTCATTTTTGCGCTCGAACCAAGCATCGAGAATTTCACGGCGGCGTATTCTTTGACAATCATATCCTTCGTGCGGTCGCCGGTGAGTTTAATGAGAGCAGCATTCCCGCTGACAAGCCCACCAGTCTCCGGGGCCAAAAGGACCGAAGTGACTCCCGATCGCAAAACCTCCCGGTAACCTTCGTCGTTCGGCTTGATGGCATTGATGATGCTCACATGACTTGCGCTGCCGGAACCGCTCGTAGGCGATGCCGGATTCATTCTAACCGGTTCACTTTCCCAGTGAAGCCCCAGATGAGAATGGATGTCGATCAGGCCGGGTATGACGACACTTTCGGCCGCATCGATAACGGTCGCCTGTTCCGGGATATCTTTCGGCTCGCCTACGTAAGCGATTTTGTCACCTTTAATGAGGATCAAGCCATCGCTGATTATCCCACGGCTTGCCGTTAAGATTTTGCCGGCACGAATTGCCGTGATGGATACTTTTTCCGCGTGCTCTTTTTCCGGCTCCGCCTCCGAACGCGTGTAAACGACTTTGCCATCGATGAGCGTTTTATCAACAGCAGCTTGAACGTCAAACGGCTCGGACGTTAGGATGACCAGATCGGCGTCCTTGCCCGGTTCGATGCTTCCGGCGCGATCGGCTATCCCAAGGATTTCAGCGGGCGTTATTGTTACTGCTTTGAGAGCTTCTTCCGGCGACAATCCCTGACTGACAGCGTAGCCTGCGACGAATTGCAGGTCGCCAATCGTCTGGTCGGTCGGCGCCGAAAGCGCGAATTTAATACCCGCTTCTGCCAGAAGTCTTGCATTTGCGGGATTTACGCGCCCGAGCATGATATCCCGGGTGTCGTCTTTCGGATACTGCCGGCCGGGCTCAAAAGCCCCGGTGACAACCACGGGCGCATCGCTCCATTTAATCTGGTTAATGACGATGTATGCTTCCGTGCCGCCTTCGATAATAAGCCTGAGATTGAAAACTTCGCTGAACAGGATTGCGCTGCGGATATCCTGGGCATTATGGCAATTGATCCGTACTGGCAGTTTGCGTGTCAAAACCGGCAGCAGCGATTCCATTTTCCAGTCGATTTTTCGCGGGCGGTCGTTCAAGTATTGCTGGGCTTGCCCGAAGACGTTTCGCAGGACGGCCAGTTCGCCCATCCGCGTCGTCGGCAATTGTTTTTCCTGCGGCACCATAGGATGGCAAGGATCAGGAGGAACCGGTGGATTCCAGAGGGCCGGTGGATTCTTCGGCAATTCCCCGATAGTGATGCGAAGCGCCGAACTGTCTTTGAGGCGGCGTTTGGCAACCGAATCGCCCGCAAGCTTTACAACCGAGCCCAGGCCGCTCACCAATCGCCTTTGGCCCGGCGAAATATAAACTGTTGTCACGCCTCCTGCCAGCATGCGTCGATATTCACCGTAGAAGTTAAACGCATCGACAGCTCGAATGTCCGGCGTCACCGATTCCTCATCGTCCCGGCTTGGTTCCGCGAGCGTCGTAAAGGCATCGATGAGTCCCGGAATGACTACCTTATCCTTAGCATCGATAACTTCAGCGCCTTCGGGTATCGTAAGGTCCTTTCCCACGGCTTCTATCTTGCCATCGCGAATCAGAACGATACCGTCCTGAATCGGCGCAGAACTGACCGGATATATCGTGCCTGCCTTAATAGCGACGACGGATGCCTCCCCGGCTCTTACGCTCGGAATGAGCAACGTAGCGATAAGAACGAAAATCGTAGTCACATAGAATTTCTTTTCAATACTGAAATGTCTATAGCGTATATTCATGGCTAAGGCTCATCCTTGTCTCTCACACAATCCGGCCCTAAATCGTTTAATCAGTATCTTTCGGCTCCTGCATTTCTATCGGCGGTTCCAGCAGCTTTTTCAACCGCTCATCTTTCGCCCGTTCATAGACTATCTCACCGGCAATCATTACCTGATCGACCCAGCTTTGGGCATCCAGTGGATCGCCCGTCAGAAATAGCAGGGTTGCCTCTTTACCTGCTTCGATACTTCCCAGCCGGTTATCGACACCGATGAACTGCGCGGGATAAAGCGTGATGGATTTCAAGGCCTCGATTCGTTTCATTCCATGCTTGACCGCGGTCGCCGCCTGATACCAGAGATAGCGTCTGCCGTATTGCGAAGTATCGGTTTGGAAAGCGAACTTCACACCGGC
>JBARRE010000794.1:0-3577 GCA_049644065.1 Sedimentisphaerales bacterium
TCAGAACTGCAAATAGATAAATCCCTGTTCACTCGAAGGGGCAAAAACAGCTAAGTAGAGAATCATCCCTACAACGAGTCCGATGCGCACTGGCGCCAGGTCAAAAATCCATCTGAACCTGGATTCATGCGCGAACTGATAAAGCCAGACAGTAAGAACCAGAATCAAGGCCCAAACGGGACAATATGGATTTGCCCATCCGGAACTGAATATTCTTGTTATGATTAACCATGCATCCCCAATGCTTTCTGCCCTGAAGAAAATCCACGCAAACGTGACGAAGGTGAACACAAGCAGTTGCTTGACCAATTTCGGCACCTTATTTCTGTAGAACGGCGTCCTTTCCAGCTCCCGTGTCACAAACCGGCCGAAGGCGTGCACCGCACCCCAGATGACGAACGTCCAGGCCGCCCCGTGCCACAAGCCCGAAATCACCATGGTCAGGAACATGTTTCTGTATGTGCCGAGAGTGCCTTTGCGGTTGCCTCCCAGCGGAATATACAAGTAATCCTTAAACCATGAGGAAAGGCTGATGTGCCACCTCGCCCAGAAATCGCCCAGGCCGGTCGCCAGGTACGGATTATTGAAATTCAGCATCAGGTTGAAACCCATCATCCGCGCCACGCCCCGCGCCATGTCGGTATAGCCGCTGAAGTCAAAATATATCTGCCAGCAAAACAGAAACGTCGCCAGGATCAATGCGGGCGACTGATACTGCTCGGGAGCGGCGTAGATATTGTCCACGTAAAGAGCCAGGTAATCGGCCAGGGCGACCTTCTTGAACAATCCCACGATGAATAGCGACAGGCCGTCAGTGACATCCTGCGCTGAAACTTTCGGTGTCTTATGCAACTGAGGCAGCAGGTTCTTTGCCCTTTCGATCGGCCCGGCCAGCAGCCGCGGAAAGAGCGAGACAAAGGCCGCATACGCGATGAGACTGTTTTCTCTTTCCATGTTGCCGCGATAATAATCGATGGTATAGCTCATCGACTGAAAGACGTAGAACGATATGCCGATCGGCAAGAGAAAACCGGGCTCGGGAACGGCGTATGAGATGTGCAATGACGACAAAAGAGCATTCAGGTTCTCAGTAACGAAGCCGGCATATTTGAAGAAACCCAGCAGCCCTATATTGTTGACGATGCTGATAGAAAGCCACATTTTTCTTCGCGGGCTTTTGGCCATTCTTGTGACCACCGTATAGTCAAGCAGCGTCGAATAGCCAATGAGAATCAGATACAGAGGATTGAAGCAGGCGTAGAAGAAATAGGAAGCGGCCAGCAGCCACGGGAGCCTGAACCTGGTGCCTTTGAGGACGAGATAGACCGGGTAGACAACCAGGAAGAAAAGTGCGAACGGCCAAGTGTGAAATAGCATCTCGTGACTTTCTATTGCATCAATACGCGAATGTGTGCTTCGACCGACGCGGCAAGACCTTCCAGGCCATAGCCGCCCTCAAGAACGGAAACAAGCCGGCCCGCACAGCACTTCTCGGCGATACTCTTGACAATCTGTGTCAGTTTCGCAAATCCCTGCTCGGTAACTCTCATGCCGCCGAGCAGATCGCCCTGGTGTGCGTCGAATCCCGCAGAGACAAGAACGAAGTCCGGAGAAAACGAAGAGGCCGCAGGTGCCAGTTTATCTTCGAACGCTTTCACGTAGCTGTCGTCTCCGGAACCGGCCGGCAGCGGGACATTAATGTTGGTCTGCAGGCCGTTTCCGCTGCCCTGTTCCGCTTGGCTCCCACTGCCCGGATAGAAGGGATACTGGTGGACGCTGAAGTAAAGCACGTTAGGGTCATCGTAAAATGTCGCCTGCGTTCCGTTGCCGTGGTGGACGTCCCAATCCACGATTAGGATCTTCGGCAGGTTGTGTTTCTCCTGAATGTACCGCGTGCCGATGGCTACGTTATTAAATATACAGAATCCCATCGCTCGATTTTCAAGAGCGTGGTGACCGGGCGGGCGTACGGCGCAGAAAGCGTTAGTGACTTTCTGCTCCATGACAGCATCGATTGCGGTGAGCACCCCCCCCGCCGCCATCACAGCAGCTTCATAGGACTTCAGCGATATCGGAACATCCCCGCTATCCAGATAACCGGCGCCGTTCTCAGAACTGCTTCTGGCCCGGTCGATGTACTCGGGCGCGTGAACCGTCTCGATCCAGTGCCGGTCGGCCGGCGAGGATTTCAGTTCGACCAGTTGAGAATAGAGTCCCCCGGCCTTAAGCTGCTTGATTATCCGGACAAGTCTCTCGGGGCATTCGGGATGGCCCGGAGTGGTTTTATGCTCGATGTATATATCATCATAAACCAGTCCCGTTTTAGACGTGTTTTGCGTTTGTTTTTCACTATTCATTTTTGGCTCGCTTGATACATTGTCAGGTGCGTTTCTGACACACCGGAAACCTATAGCGTCACTGGCCAGGCACGTATCGTCGATGGATGGATCGCTTGAGCGATACGCCGACCGGCACGTCTCGGCGCTCGATTTCCAGGCCCCGCCCCTCAGGACCCTTTCCTTTCCCTCTTTCGGTCCCCTTGGGTCCTTCTCGGGGCTTTGGCTGTAATAATTCCCGGCATATAAATCATTGCACCATTCCGCCACGTTCCCGTGCATGTCATAAAGGCCCCACGGATTGGGCTGCTTTTGTCCACCGGGATGGGTCTTTCCGGATGAATTGTCCACGCACCAGCCATAGGTTCTCAGCTTTGCTTTATTGTTGCCAAAGCTGTATTCCGTGCTTGTTGCCGCCCGGCAGGCATACTCCCATTCGGCCTCGGTGGGCAGTCTGTATCCGTCGGCGGCAAAGTTGCAGTCCCAGGTTTCTTCATCATAGCAGGGCTCAAGCCCTTCTGCAAGCGAGCGTTCATTGCAGAACAGTGTTGCATCCGTCCAGTTGATCTGCTCTAAAGGATTGTCCGGATTTTTGAAATGAGAAGGGTCGGGCAGTTGATACTTCCTGAATTGGTCCTGCGTTACTTCATAGACGTCCATCAGGAACGGGCTGATCCACACTTTGTGCACGGGCCTTTCGTCGGAACCTCCTTTCTCGCTTCCCATCTCGAACCACCCGCCCGGTACGGCAATCATTTCGATACCGGTTTTGGTTTTAACCAACGGAGGTTTGCTGCCGGCCTGCTCGGTACGGCGGCAGCCGTTATTGGCCGGCAACATCAGCAACAGGCAAACGATTCCTGTTGTCACTTGACTCAATCGCATTCGCATAGGCTCTATTCCTGAATAACTGCTTTTCAATTGCTTAAGGATTCGGCGTGCGAACCGGGACCCAATCGGGTTCCTTGTTGTGGTTTCCATCGGCAGTGATTACTACCCATTTGCCGGCCAGATCAGTTACGCAGATGTTCCAGCCCGGCGCTTTACCGCCTACCATTTCAACGGCCTTGGGGCCATAACTGAAAGTGAGATATTTTCCGTCCGGTGAGAAGTCCGTATGATACACCTCATATTCTTTTTGACATTTAACGACCCGGCGAACATTAGTCACCTGAGGTTCTCCGGATGTCAGGTCGATATTGGCCGTGCATAAGTCCCAATCGGTCAGCCCCCATGTAATC
>JBARRE010000795.1:0-2775 GCA_049644065.1 Sedimentisphaerales bacterium
TGCATAACTCCCTGAATTTCCTTCTTTGCCAGCTTGATTGTCTCGTCTGTAACCATCCACAAGAGATATGTTATCAAACATGCGAGTGTTTGAAAAGCGTTTCAGACAGGATTTACAAGATTTACACAGATTTTTATCTTTTTCTTAAGATAGTGTTTATCAGCGTTAATCAGCGGCCCTTGCCATTGACTATTTACGCTCCATTCGACCTTGCTCAGCGTCGAATGGAGCCAATCACCGGCCTTTGGGTACGACTTACATTACCGTGCATTATCTCAAGTATTATCTGTTTGATTCGATTCTGTAGAGGTGGGTCTTTGTTCTCAGAAAGAGCGCTTTTCCGGATACCGCCGCGGAGGCCATGAAGCCGGAATCGAGCGTATTAATTGCCAGGATTTCATACTTACGTGCCGCCCTGAAAACCGTTGTCTTGCCGTCCCTGTTAAAACAATAGATATGTCCGTCTGCGTAGAGCGGCGAAGCGGCATAATCCCCTGTGATGCGTTGGCTCCAGACCTGCTTGCCGGTTAAAGCTTCCAAACACATTGCGGTGCCCGTGTCGTTGATCGTAAACAGCAGATTATCAATTAATAGCGGAGACGGCGTTCGCGGCACGTTCCTTGAAGTTTTCCATACGATGTTAGTATCAGTGACATCTCCCGAGCCATCAACGCGAACGGCCAGCAACTCCGTCTTGCCGAATCCGGATATCATGTAAGCTATTCCATTGCCGTACACCGGACGGGCTGCTCCGGAATAGGCTCTGTTCTGGACTTTCCAAAGCTCGCGACCGTCTGCCGGGTCGTAACCGTAAACGGCCTTGGCTCCTACGCTAATCATCTGCTTGTTCCCGTTAACATCGATAAGAAGTGGCGTGGAATAGGCCTTTCGCAAATCTCCTTCACCTCTCGGCTTGCCGTCGGTGTCAAGATCATTCCACTCTGCGGTACGGTCGGTTTTCCAAACGGTTTGCCCAGTCTTCTTATCGAGTGCGACTAAGTACTGAACATCCACGCCATCCATGGTCAAGATGAGAAGGTCCTTAAATAAGATGGGAGAAGAACCGGGACCTCGGAAGTGCCGACACGGCAGATCACTGCGTTTCCACAATAATTCGAAGGTTTTGGTATTCAGGCAGGCCGTTCCGTAACTTCCGAAGTGTACATACACTCGGCCGGATTCAATCACAGGTGAAGGGGAAGCATAGCTGTTGAGAGGATTGCCCAGTGGTTCGGGATTGTCCGTATGAAAGAGCATTTCATTAAGACAGATTACGCCGGAGTTTGCGTCAACACAAATCACAAAGAAATCATGTCCCTTCAATGTTGCCGTGGTCAACCAGACCTGATTATTCATAGCCACAGGTGTCGACCAACCCTGGTGTGGGATAGATGTCTTCCATTTAACATTCTCAGTCTCGCTCCAGTGGAGTGGAAGGCCAATGGTTTTATGGCTACTTGGGATTGATGCCAGGCCATTCCCCCATGGTCCGCGAAACTCCGGCCAGCCACCTGCGGACATATTCGGTACCAGCAACATAAAAAATACTGTCAAATACTTATCAACACGTTGTTTAGCAATCATAACCCTCGACTTCTAACTTCAAAGCACACTTTCGTTACTTGTCCCTTTGAAAAACTCGGTCACACACGTCATTAAAATGCTTACGTATACACATTTCAGGAGACTAATTATATTGTAATTGCAGCATGAATGCCATAAGAAACCTGCTATGGGCAGATTAAGACAATGTTGAGCTATACATTCGGCACAATCCTTAAGAAAAACGTGTTGAAATATCTTACTTAGAAGACTATTATCTCCAAAGAGGATGAAAAATGCGAAATACTCTTGTGACAATCTTACTATCAGTAGTTTTTTTCGGTTGTGGACAACACAAATGTCCGGAAAGTGCCGCCGCTGAGCAGAGTACCGGAAAAGAACTGCGCGACATTATAGGAGTGACGCATGTCGACGGCAAGTATTGTTTGACCGACAAAGACTTCCTGAACGAGGGAGCCGATCAGATTTTAGCTTTAGGCTCACGGGTGATTAAGGTTTGGTTTCACAATCCACACCGGTCATACTCATTTAATTCGAAGTGGCCGAAGATGAACAGTCTGGTTGAGGTAGCAAAGTCACCCTATTTTAGGGAACTGTTTGACAAGCCAATGACGACCTACGTTATGATGTGCTTTTCAATGGGTAGGGACGCAGGCTACTGGAGGAAGGGTGTTACTGAAGAGCAAAGACGGGATGAACAACGCCAGTTTTACGAATTGACCAAATACTTATTAACCACGTACAAAGGAACCCGTAAGACCTTTATATTGCAGCACTGGGAAGGTGACTGGCTGATTCGTGGAAGTTACGATGGGAATGTTGACCCGACGCCGGAAGCTATAAGCGGCATGATCGAGTGGCTTAACGCACGGCAAGCCGGGGTGAATCAAGCCAGAGAAGAGGTTGGACTGGATGGAGTTTGGGTGTATCATGCAGCCGAGGTGAACCGTGTTGTCGGCTCTATGAAGGAGGGAAATCCTAATGTGGTGAACACGGTTTTAGCTCACACTAAATTAGATTTGGTTTCTTATTCAGCATGGGATGCGACAACGGAGTATTCTGAAGATTCACAGGTATTCCGTAAGGCGCTGGATTTCATAGCGGCCAACATGCCGGATAGTCCCGATTTCGGCAGTCGAAATGTATACGTGGGCGAGTTTGGTATGCCTGAGAACAAGTTTCCAACAGAGCAAATCCAAAAAGTTATTCCCA
>JBARRE010000796.1:0-5527 GCA_049644065.1 Sedimentisphaerales bacterium
TAAGAGGAAAACTAGGGAAAACTAAAGGTGTCAGACTTCATCATTTATTATTTTTGATTTACTATTTACTATTGGGAAAAAATATAGGAGCCATTCTTATTTACGATACCCGCCTTCGCGGGCACAAGTTTACTATTTACCCCGTGAGATGGCGGCTTCGCCCCCTAAGGGACAAGCTATCTCATGGGGTGAACTATTTATTATTGTTTTTTTTCGTGGTTCTTAGTGCTCTTCGTGGTAAACAAGAAAGCAGTGACAGCCCTTTTCATTTATTATTTTCGATTTGCGATTTTCTATTTAGAAAAACCAAGAAAAACTAGTGACATTCACGAACAGGTAAAACAAGGAAAAAATCAAAAGTTAAAAGTAAAAAGTTAAAAGGGTAGCGTTATGAAGAAGTGGATAATCATAGTAGCTATATTAATTTGTTGTGTTTTGTATGCATTGGTTAAGTTTAGCAAGCCACAACGCCAAAATGAAACCAGCCAGGCAAAGAATGCCCAGATTGAAGAGCAGACAGATGCTGCTAACACCAATAATACTCCATTGGCAGAGAGTTACGGCTCCGCTGTTCCACCTCCACCTCTAAGTCAGTTCGAAGCCATTGAAGACGTCACCAAAGCCTTTACAGAATTTCAAAGCTGCCTCAAGGACGGAAAGTATGAGCAGGCATGGAATCTCACATCAGGGTATTTTAAACAAAGGGCATGTAATGGAAGCTTTGAGAAATTCAAAGAGGTCTGTGATCAGAAAGAGCTGGCGACAGCTACTATCCATCCGAAGTCTGCTGTTGTCTTTGGTGGCCGTTTGGGATTACTTATCTCGGGTCCGTCCTTAGAAAAGGATCTGTATTTGTTTTTCATTGAAGAAGAGGAGCAGTGGAAGTTGTATATTTGGGGGGTATTATAAGTGGCCAGACTTTGTCATTGATTATTTACTATTTACCCCGTGAGATGGCGGCTTTGCCTATCTCATGGGGTGAACGATTTATTATGGGGAACAAACGGAACAATCGGGGTCACATCTCAAATATTAATTATTGCGGAACAATCGGGGTCACATCTCAAATATTAATTATTGGGATTTAAATAGGTACGGACCTATTGAATTCTACTCGCTGGTGGCTTGTGAGACTTGTCAATCATTGTTTTTTGTAATATGCTCTTCGAGGAATTGTTCCATTTGATATACACAAATAAAATCTGGGGACACCATACCTATTAATTTTCGTTTATTCCTGGAAATTATAAAAGATAGAATACAGGAGACAGGAGTCAGAAGTCAGTCCTTCGTGGCAATTTCAATACCTAAGGCATAAATAGCTAAGCCATAAATACCTAAGGCATAAATAGCTAAGCCATGAATTTACTATTTCCATTCGTGACTGTTCCTAATAAAAACCCATCATGGAGGTATTTTTTTTGTTACCGACGGCTGAATTGTTGCCTTTGATATATTGATAGCTCTCCGGCACGGATGTTTCAGCGTGATGCAGCCGGAAAAGTGAAGAACTCAGGAATGCAGGAGGCTTTGATATGAAAGCTATACGATACATTCTAAAAAGGTTGCACAGCCTGTCGGGCACCGAGGCGAGAGAATCGGCCGGGATTGATTCACATAAATTTCAAAGCAAAAATAAAGAAGCAATAGATGCTTTTGAGGGAGCTATTAACATAAAGCCAGATGATGCAGAGGCTTATTATACCCTGGCCGTTACATACGATTCGGTTGGGCGTAGTGAGGAAGCTATAGCAGCTTACAAAGAAGCTATTCGGATAGAGCCTGATTTTCCGCCCGCACATTTCCTCCTTGGCAACAGTTATGTGATTGACGGCAACAAAGAGTCTGCTTTGCAGATACACAAAGTTCTATGTAAGCTGGATGTTGACTTGGCCGATACGCTTCTTGATTCTATTCACAACTGGACACTTACAAATGCTAATGATACGTAAGAGTCTCTGTAGCGGTCATAGCAATGAAAAATAAAGGGGTCAGACAACCTATCTATTTACGATTTTCGATACCCGCTTTCGCGGGCACAAGTTTACGATTGTAATTGATAGAATTAAATATGGATGCACCCTATCATCTCCCTTTGGGAATAAATACTTTATTAATCATATCCTGTGCAAGTTCTTTAGCGCTTTCTGCGTCTATGCCATCAAGTACAAGGTCAATTTCATCGTACCCATTCCTGTTGGCTACTTCCTGAATATCTGCATTGATGATATTATTAGGAATTTCGGCAATAATTCCTGCCGCTACATAAAACAAATTAATTTCTCTGGCTGATTCCAAGCAAATCCATACACCCGCATCATTACACCTAACGAACACTTTTTCACCTACACTTTCTTTTGGGCCAGTCCAGGAAAATCAGGGACAGCCGTTGTCATTGACGATTGACGATTTACTATTTACTATTTGATTTTCCTTATGAAATTCGGGGGACACCTCACCTATTTCCGGTGCGTCGGTGTGCAGTGCACACCCTACCCGACTTAACTTTGATCGGTGGGCCGAGGCCCACCCTACATAAATTATTATCTCTGTGTTCTCTGTGGCCAGAATCTAATCCGGGAAATTCAGCGATGCAAACTCGCCGTGGTGTTTTTTTGCGGCTTTGTCGTATGCCTTTGCGGCCTGGATTTCGTCTTCGAAATATCCGATGAATTTGTTGTTGCAGTTATAGCGTATTACGACAATCCATTTCTTTCTTTGTTTCTGCCAACTGACTCCTGTATATTTTGAGGATTTACTCTTTCTAAAGTATATCCTGTTGTAGCTATTCTGCGCACATGTTGCGAGCCGGAGATTGGCTTTTCGATTGTCCAGGCCGTTATGATTGATGTGGTCGACTAAGAAATGGCCGGGCGGGTGGATTACATCACGGTGCATCATGATAAAAACATACTTTTTGCCGGCGCGTTTTGTTCGTCTGGCATAGAAAGTATTTGTGCTCTTGACGGCATACCATTTGTACTTATTTAATCGCTCGAAATCATCCTGATCGACGATGGCGCATTTTCCCTGAGTAAGCGGTATCCGTCTGAAGGCGTAGCCGTAGCGGGCCCGGCGGTACAACAATAGCAGGGCCACGAAAAGCCATGCCGGCCGGTCCGGAATCGTGATGGAAAAATTGAGCTTAATACCAACAACCCCCGCTCCTGATAAATCAGGAGAAATCCGATGCCTCGTCTCCGCTCCGCCGTAAGGTGTCCCGTGGAGGCATGAAGGGCGGTTCGCGAACCGCCCCTACAGGCTTACTGTTTTGAACATTCGAAATTTGGATTTTGAATTTGTTTCGGATTTCGATATTCGTATTTCGAGTTTCCGTCTTTTTGTTGTTGATTCAATAATCAATAGTCAATAATCAATAATCATTTATAACAGCCCCCCATAATTGGAGCAACCTGCGCGTTTGATGCGAAAATCTACAAAATTGTAGACGGGATTTTTAACGTAAGTCCTTATGGGAAATGGAATAAAAAAAATTTACAAATTTCCGATTTTAACTTCCAACTACCATCGCTTTTGGTCGAAAATCAGCAAAAAATAATCAATAATCAATAGAAAATAGTAAATTGAAACGCCATCGCTTTTGGTCGAAAAATTCCGGAATAATAATAAATAGTTCACCCCCATGAGATAGGCGAAGCCGCCATCTCACGGGGTAAATAGAAAATAGTAAATCCGGAGTTTCTCCGGCAGGGTGCGATTTGAAAAAACAAGCTTGTCCCTTCAACTACGTTCAGGGCAGGCCCTGAGCAGCGTCGAATGGAGCCAAATCCTGGCTGGTGTTCCTTCGGATCGGGAGGATAAAAAAGGGCCGCGAGGTTTAACGCCCGCAGCCCTGAGAGTTCAAATAAGTTAAGGATCGTTTTATGCTTTGCGTTTTCTTATGAAAGCCAGTGCACCGAAACCCAGCATGGCAATCGTTGCCGGCTCTGGAATCGTCATGGCGCCGCTGAAGCTGCCGCTGCCGGTGTAATTGCCGGCCAGCATTTCAGAAAGGCTGTAATATCCCGTGCCGCTTCCGCCCAGCAGTGAGAGTTCGAAATCGAGCGCCATCGTGCCGGAATTCAAAATTGCGCTCAGCGCGGCAGAGCCCAGGGACTTGCCGGCATTGGTGATAACGACGTCGGTAAGGTCCGCCTTGAAGTTGGAGTAAGCCGCTCCGATTGTTCCGACCGGGACCAGGTCGCCACTGCTCAGAGTGGCCTTCATATAGATTTCGTAATCATCCGCATTGCGAATAGTTAGAATCGAATTGTCCAGCGGTTTGATAGCGTAAGAACCGTCCGCAGTTGAGCCTATGCTCAATGTCGGGACAAACACTAACGAACCGGCCAAAGCATCAGTATTACTGCTTAGCCCGCGGTCGACGGTGACATACTGATTAAAACTCAGTGTGCCGGCCCCATCGTAGCTCCAGCTACCGGCAGTGCCGGCATCCGGACTGAATTCGATACTCGGCGTAGCGAACGCCGGGACACCGAAAAATACTAATGTGAAAATAATGACTGTAAACCTTTTCATCTTATTCCCCCCTGCGTTTAGGGTTATGATTCTTTCCGTCTTAATCTATGAGCTGCAGAACGCCCGCAGCAATTGTTATAACTCTCCCAATCCGTTGGTTTTGAGTTGTTACGTTTCATTCAATGGCTGCTGTGCTTCATTAACGTCCCCCTTTCTGCCGATCGTCGAATCGGTCGGCTTTTCGCTGCCGGCGGATGTTCCTGAACGAACCGAAAATTATCTTCATCCCTTCCGAAAATGTCTAACTGATCAAAAAGAGGTGGGGGACAGAGCCGGACATATAGCGACTCGTCTCTGCCCTCACCCTCCTGCAGTAATCATTTATGTTATGGAAGTTTTTCTTTTCCTGCGGAGCAGGCCCAAACTCCCGATACCAAGCAGAACGATCGTTGTCGGCTCCGGGACCTGTGCAATATAATCCTGGCATCCGTTGTAGGAAAAGACTCGCAGGTCAGCCATCGGGCCGGTCCCGTCCAGGGAGTGCAATAAGTTATTGGCGAGAACCGCGCCCCCAAAGTCGGTGCGGAAACCGCTGCCATCCCACGTGCCGTCCACTTTGACGTCCCACTTCAGCGAGGAGCCCGGAAGATCCTCGTAAACGATCTCCCATAGCGCTGTGGCAAACGCCGCGGCCTTGCTGTCCTGCAGCCATGTAAATTGCCCGTCGCCGGTCCAGCTTGGGTCATAGTATCTGCCCCAAAGCTCGCTGATGTAGTCGGCCTTGCCGGTGCCCATCGCGTCCCCCAGCGAAACCACACTATACTTCGATGTGATATCGGGCACTGGTTCGCTCAGCTCCGCGCAGAAAGCACCGATCAGGCCATCGTCCCAGAGCTTTCCCTCACCGGTGCCGTAGGTCATTTCAAGATTATAAACACCCGCGTAAACGCCTTCCACCGAGCCGTCAATGCCGCCACCCCATACGCTGATCAGCTCATTCGCACCAAGGCCGGTACTGACGATTTCCACACTGTCAACAGTGTAAGCG
>JBARRE010000797.1:0-6265 GCA_049644065.1 Sedimentisphaerales bacterium
GCATTGCAATACTCCACCCAATCGGCCGCTTCTTCGGGACCGGCTGAGCGAATGTCGCCCTTGGGGCTGCGCTGCCATTTTTTTCTGCCGTCCGACTCGAAATTGACGCTCATAAGCGGATCCGCGCCCGTCTGCCGGCAGAAATCGACAAACTCATGCGTGCCGACCTGGTTGGACTCAATTCCGCCCCAGAGCAGGTTAATCATGGGTTTTCGCCGGTCGCGCGGCCCGACCGCCTCTTTCCAGCGATAATACGAGCTGAAACATCCGCCCCAGCGAATCAGCGTCGGCGATAGCTCCTTCGTTACCTCGATGACATCCTGCCGCCAGCGGTCTCTCTTGAAATCCCACGCCGCGGCGACCGAGCCGTCCGTCGTCCCTAAAGGCTCCATGAACTGCATATACAAATAGGGCGACAAATCGAATCGCGGCTCAGGATTTACTACGAGCAGCGGATTTGTCTCAACGGAATACACCGCCGACAGAGCCAGGGCCGCCGCCCCTGCGCCGATCGTTTTAATGAACTGCCGTCTCGTGCTGCGGTATATACCCATTTTCGATCTCTCCTTCGTAAAAAGCTCTTTTAAAACACTGAAATCTTAATATTATCCGAAACCACAATCCTATTCCATCATTTTCATAAAAGACAGATTTTCAGTGTCTATGCTGCAATGTGTTTAGAAAACGGTTACAATTTTTGGATGGTTTTGGTAAGATGGCGAATTGTGAATAGATAAAATTTATTTTAGGAGATGAGTATGAGAAAACATATTAAGATCACTGTCATCATCATGCTCACTCTATTTATCATCACAGGATTGGTTTATTACAACATAATAGCAATCCAACAGGGAGAATTTGATTATTCATTGATTCGAGATGGCATGCCTCCTAAGTATGCTAAGGAGTATGCCACAGCTTTCGATGGTGGAACGACCTGGTATAGAGGGATTGGCTATTCTATTTATGCTGTTCATTCTATGCACTTAGAAAATGAAGTGGAAGGATACCTGGTTGGTCCAAGAATTCAATATTACTTTTTTATCTTTGGGGGCAAGAATAGAGAATCGCTTCATTTTAAAAGTAGATTCGACTAATAATCCATAAGCATTACTGGCGCGATTTATCGTACCCTACCAATTATGTATCATTGTGCGTTCAGAAAATGTTTATATTATCCGAACGGATTTGGTACGAGAGTCGGAGGAGATTAAAGAAACATTTTAGGAGTGTTACTTTGGTTACTAAATCGAATCTAAAGGAAAAAAATGCCGGTTTGCATCGGCGTGAATTTCTTCAAACTACAGCATTGGTTACTGGTGGAGTGCTGATACAAAGTTCGCAGTTATTCGCTGCTTCAAATAAGGCCGGTAAGAAGCCAAACATCCTTGTTATTATCACGGACCAGCAGTTTGCCGATGCTATGAGCTGCTGCATCGGCCGCGATTATATTCATACGCCGAACATGGATTCACTGGCAGCCGACGGCATGAGGTTTACGAGGGCATATTGTGCCAATCCTTTGTGCGTTCCTTCGCGAACATCCATGTTCACCGGGCACTATCTGCACGAAACCGGTATCCAGACGAATTCGAAAGAAAAAATCGACCCGGATAAGTTCGTCTGCATGGGCCGAATTTTCAAGGAGGCCGGCTACGATACGGGCTTCTTCGGCAAGTGGCATATGCCGTTCAAGGAAGCCAATAAGAACGAGCACGGATTCGATACGTACATCGGCAAAGAAGGCCGATACAGCGGTGTCCCGGCTTCGCAGTTCATTAAGAAGGACCGAAACCGTCCTTTCCTTGCTATCGCTTCCTTTCTCAATCCGCACAATATCTGCGAATGGTCCCGAGGGCAAAAGTTGCCGGGCGGGCCAATAGGCGAACCGCCGGAGCCGCAGGCGTGCCCGCCATTGAAGCCGAACATGGCGCCGCCAGAGGGCGAGACCGACATCATCAGCCACATGAGAAAAGCGTATCAGGCCCACCGGCTGTTTCCTGTGGGTCATTTCACGAACGATAAATGGCGACAGTACCGCTGGGCCTATTACCGGCTTATTGAGAAAGTTGACCGGCACGTAGGAACGCTGCTGGATGCCCTTCGCGAGTCGGGTCAGCAGGGAAATACGCTCGTGGTCTTTCTCAGCGACCACGGCGAGTGCCACGGCGTTCATCGCTGGAACCAGAAAACCGTATTTTACGACGAGGCGGCACGAGTTCCGCTTATAATCAGCCAGAAAGGCAGTCCTAGGGACTCCTTACGGAGAACGCCACAAGGCACCTGCGATACTTTGGTCCAGACGGGCGTAGATTTGATTCCGACGCTCTGCGATTTCGCGGGGATCGACGCCCCGAAAGGATTGCCCGGCATAAGCATCAAAGCCCATGCCCTGAATCAAGTCCCAAGCGATGACAGGCCGTACATCGTCATCTCGAATATAATGGTCCAGTGCGAACCAGTGGACGGTATCTTGTTGCAGCCGGATGGAAGAATGGTCCGCAGCCAAAAGTACAAATACTGCCTCTACAGCCTTGGAAAACAGCGTGAATCGCTCATCGATATGCAGGCCGACCCCGGAGAAATGGTAAATCTGGCAGCAAAAAGCCGGTACAGCACTGCCCTTCTGCAGCATCGGCAATTTCTCCGTGATTTTGCCTTAAAACATGGCGATAACGTGGCCATCTCAATGCTCCGTGGCCTGGATTCACCGAATTCATAAAACTTCGCCGGCCCGGCACATCATCATTTGCAATAGCGGTATAAAATCATCTTATCCTGATATTTTTCTTGACGAAAGCATAGCTAATTTGGTATATATTAAGGTAAGTGAATCTGTGTCTCTTTTGCTCCGGCGAGCAGAGATTTTCACAGTTTTATCAGGACGTTCGAAAGAAAAACGATAAAAAAAGGCCGCCGGAGCCGTATGCTCCGGGGATAGAACTCTAATTTGATAAAACGGTGATTGGCTCTTGAAGGAAGGTGGTAGCGTCAAACCGAAGATAGATTGTCTTTTGGCATCTTCAAGTCTATAAACAATCAAACCAAGAGTTTTATTATCGGCCGTTCATAATTTAATCCTTTTTGAGGAGTATTATTATGTGCAGGAAATCGATTTACTTAGTTTTGGTGCTGGCTTTCGGTCTGACTGTGGGAGTTGACGCCCAGATTGTATTGAAAGTCAATTTCCAGTCCCAAGGAGCCCCGATACCAGAAGGGTATTTACCCGAATATGGCGATCCCTTTTTTGAACACGACGACGGCTGGAGCTACGGGTGGGACCAAAACATAAGGAGCGGTGCCCGTGACCGAAACAGCGGAAACGCTCCCGATCAACGTTACGACACACTGAACCACCTCCAGCAGGCCGGCGGGGACAAGATATGGGAGATCGAATTGCCCAACGGTACATACGATGTTTTTCTCGTTTGTGGTGACCCCTCATACATCGACCAGACGAATAACTTCGACGTAGAAAATGTTCTTATTGAGGACCCGGACGGTCAGGCTGGATCGGGTTTTGACTTTGACGAATTAAACGTGACGGTGGAATTGACCGATGGACGCCTCACTATAAAACCGGGAACCGGTGCTGCAAATTGTAAGATTTGTTTCGTGCATATAGAGGGTGAGGCGTTGACCGCACTTTTCGCAGAAACCAGAGATCCCAATCCAAGAGATGGCGAAGAAGGAGTGCCAGAGCCTATACTTGTCTGGACACCCGGAGCTACAGCAGTTTCCCAGCGCGTATATTTCGGCACAAATCCCGACGATTTGCAATTAGTAAGTGAGCAGGTTTATTCTGTCTATTGGCACGCCGAAGGTATTGAAAACGGAACGAGGTATTATTGGCGAATCGATGGAATAGATGCTGACGGCGCAGTCATCACAGGCCCGCTCTGGAGCTTTGTGAGCCTGTCAATGATCGCCTGGGGCCCCAGCCCATCCGACGGAGCCACAGATGTAATGATAAACAAGGTGCTTAGCTGGAAGCCAGGCTATTCCCAATTTCCCGTAAAGCACCATTTGTTCTTCGGCACTAATGAAACCGAGGTAGCTGAGGGTACCGGCGACACTGATAAAGGTATATTGGAAGAAACGACGTATGATCCGGGAACACTCAGTGCCGAGACCATCTATTACTTCCGAGTCGATGAAATCGATATTTTCGATGAAGTACGACCGGGCGACGTCTGGAGCTTCGAGACAGTAGCACCTGGCCCGGGTAAGATTATCAAGGAGTGGTGGTTCGATATTAGTGGTGAAGCAGTATCCAACTTGACGAATAACGCACGCTATCCCAACGATCCTGACGGATGGGAATTTGCCGACCTTATGCAGAATCCTGATAACTGGGCCGAGCAATACGGCGTCCGGTTTAGCGGCTGGCTGTTTATCCCGGAAACGGGCGACTATATATTTGAAATCCAGGCAACTGATGAAGGTGAGATACGCCTGAGCCCCGACGAAGACCCGGCCAATGCGGTTAGCATCGTATACGTGGATGATACCACAGATCAATCAGAGCCACAAGCTCTTGAAGCCGGTAATAGATATTATATCGAGGTTTTGATGAAGGAAGCTTCACTTGGCGACAGCTTAACGGCCTCCTGGCAAGGTCCCGGCATCGGGGCCATGCAGATAATTAGCGCCGATTACGTTGGTGCGACGCCCTATCTGCCGGTGAAAGCTTTTGCTCCATTCCCCGCTGATGGTGCTGTTGATGTGCCTGATTCGGTTACTCTGACGTGGCAACCGGGAGTTATGGCTGCTCAGCATGAGGTGTACTTCGGCATGGATAAGGATGCCGTCACGAACGCCACCACAGCTTCGCCTGAGTACAAGGGGACCAAAGCACTCGGTAACGAAAGCTATGTCCCCGGAAAGCTTGAGTGGAAAGTCACTTACTATTGGCGTATCGATCAGGTCAATGCTGATAATCCCAATAGTCCGTGGATGGGTAAGATCTGGAGCTTTACGGTAGCCGACTTCATTCACGTGGATGATTTCGAAGCTTACAATGCCGACGATAACCAGATATGGTTCTCATGGCACGATGGGCTTGGTGCCGGTGCACCCGGTACACCTGGATTCTTCGCCGGAAATGGCACAGGATCTGCCGTAGGTGACGAAACCACTGAATCCTATACCGAAGAGACAATCGTTCATAGCGGCAGCCAGTCAATGCCACTTGCCTATGACAATAATAAGCAGGGCTTCGCTAACTATTCGGAAGTGGAGCTGACGTTGACGGCTCCGCGAGACTGGACCCAGGAAGGCGTTGCGGAATTGTCGCTGTGGTTCCGTGGCAATCCGGCGTCTGTCGGCAGCTTCATCGAAGGCCCCACCGGTACCTATACTATTACTGCAACAGGAGCAGATATCTGGAACGAAGCGGACGAATTCCACTACGCCTTCAAGACGCTCACCGGAGCCGGCTCGATTGTCGCAAAGGTACTCAGCGTGGATAATACGGATCCGTGGGCCAAGGCCGGCGTGATGATTCGCGAGACGCTTGGCGCCGGTTCGAAATTCGCCGCGGTGTATATAACTCCCGGCAGTGGATGCAGCTTCCAGGGCAGATTGGACACAGATGTGGCCGCCGTCAGTGATTCTGCTGTCAGGACAACCGAACAGCAGGCAATCGTTGCTCCTTACTGGGTGAAATTAGAGCGTGACTTCGCGGGCAACTTCAGAGCCTACTATTCCAGTAATGGTTCTACCTGGATATCGATGACATGGAATCCCCAGAACATCTCGATGAGCGCAACTGTATATGTCGGCCTGGCAGTAACCAGCCATAACAACGATGAAACATGCGAGGCTAAGTTCTCGAACGTTACGATTACTGGTACGGTTGGTCCGCAGTGGTCGAACCAGGACATCGGCATAGCCAGCAACGATGCTGAGCCGCTGTACGTAGCGGTTTCCAACAACGCCGGCACACCTGCAGTCGTAGTCCACGATGATCCGGCTGCGGCAAATATCGACACATGGACCGAGTGGGTTATCCCGCTCCAGGCTTTTGTCGATCAGGGCATCAACCTGACCAACGTTGACAGGATCGCGGTTGGCCTGGGCACCAGGGGCAATATGACGGTGCCGGGCGGTTCAGGTAAGATGTACTTCGATGATATCCGGCTGTATCGGCCGAGAAATGTTGCTGGAGAATAAATCCTGATCCCCCGTCTTGGCGGGAGACATGGTCAAACCTGTGATATCAGGTTTGGATTAAGATGATTAGTATTAATTACGGGCCTGTACC
>JBARRE010000798.1:0-3784 GCA_049644065.1 Sedimentisphaerales bacterium
GTGCCCTATTCTCCTCGGGACGCCAATTGCTGTACTTCCATGAGGGTGATGGGCCGGTCATAGATCCGAAAATCGTCGATGACGCCGTTGCAGTCTTCATTGCCGCTGTGGCCGCCACCCAGGAAAACAGTGCTTCCGGGATCGACCCACTCTGATTCGTTCGAGGCAACCAGTTCGCCGTTGATGTACAACCATTGATCAACGATATCAGGATTATTCGGCTTTGGATGCCAAGTCATGACAATGTGATACCAGGTTTGTATTTCCATCCAGAAGCCACGCACATAGCCGGATTGAATACGGCCGGCAAACTCACCGCTGCCATAAATCCACATCTCCCAGTCGTTGCCATCGGCACTGTTATCGAGGATGCTGTTATAGTTGTAAAGCTCGGTTGGCTTGAACCAGAGGCAGATGGAACCGCGTTTGTAATAAACAAAATTGATCGAGACTACATCGTTATCCGTATTGCCGTGGGTTCCGGATAATTGCAGGGCCTGCCCGTCGACACCGTCGACGTATTCGTGATTGCCCTCGGCCCCGTCAATCAAAGTGGTGGGAAAACCGCCCGCAACATCATCGGTATTGCCATCAAGCGGCAAGTGAACGATCAGGCCGGTATCGCCAAAGGGCCATACATCAATTATCACCTCGTCGGTATCTTTAAACTGCCCATCATGGGCGGTGAGCGAAAAAGTATAAAGTCCGGGAGCGTTGATGACGACGACTGTTTCCTTGGCAGTCGGCGTTTCAATGACTATATCATCGGGGCCAGCGACTTTCTGCCACAACTGGGTCATTTCACCAATCGGACTGCCGTCAATATCTTCCACACTACCTGTCAGTGTGATCGAGACCGAACCTGCTTCCGAAAGCCACACGGTCTGTTCTTCACCGGCCTCAGCCACGGGAGGTTTATTGTCGGGATAGACCAGAGCGAGAATGTCTTCGACGGGCAGGACTTTGTCGCAGATCATTACGTCGTCGAAAGTACTGTTACAAAAATGGTTGTCAGGATGACCGCCGCCCAGGAAAAAGGTCGTGCCGGGATCAACCCAGGTTCCCACATTTTCATCCATCAATTTGCCATTGACATATAACTGAGTGGCGACCTGATCTGGCTGATTAGGATCGCGGGCCCAGGCGCATGCGAAATGCCACCATTTGTTCTGGCCGTCACCATCTTCGGCCAGGTTGTTCAGGTTGGCCGTAACGGCAGTATCGTCTTCTACGCGGAAACGGGCCCGAGAATCACCGTAAATCCACATTTCCCAGTCGTTACCGTTGCCGGAATTATCGAAGATTGAATGGTAATTATAGAAATCGATGGGTTTGACCCACATAGCGATCGTGCCGCTAGCGGGCATAATCAAATCCAGTACCAACCAATCGCCAGTCACTGTCAGTTCGTCGCTGAGAAGATTGAGCCCCTGGCCGATTTCGAGGGGAGTATATTCGGAAATGCCATCCAAGCCATCAATAATCCGACCATAATTAAGATTGCCGGAAGCATCATTAACATCTATACCGTTCCAGATTTCCTCAAAATCCCAATGCACGATCAGGTTGTTGTAATCGTGAACCCAGGTGTTGATCAGCATTTGATCGGTCACGGTGTATAGGCCGTCATTAGCAGATAATTGAAGCACGTATTGGCCGGGAGCGGTTATGGTTGCTGTTGCACTGGAACTGTCGACAGGTTCGATGGCAATATTATCTTGGCCGGAGATGACCTGCCAGGCGATGGTCAGGTTTTCATCGTCATCGGTAACAACGCCTTCGAGATTGACCACGGCCGTGGAATTCACATCCAATACGACAGTCTGATCGACACCGGCATCGACGATTGGGGCAATGGTGTCCTTGGAGACACTTTCACCTGCATTACCCAGGGTCAATATTTCATTGGGACTGAGGGGGATATCCCAGATGGCGACAGTCGATACATTGATGGTGGCGTCATCGCCGTCCTGGTTGTTGCCGGCGGCAAAAAGCAGAAGCGTATCGGCAAGACTGAAACGACCGTCGATTCCCTGCTCGTTTCCCTTGAAGATTTCCACACCATTGACATAAAGGTCATGTCGAACGCCGTTATCGACCACTACGACCATGCGATACCAGGTGTCCGCTTGGGTGGTGTAGTTATAAGCGTCGGAGTAACCAACGGCACCAATTCCGATCGCACCGGATGAAGTGATGCTCCAGTCGGAATCATCGGTGTTGGTCGGATCGGTCTGAAAGAGATCGTTGTAGCCGTTGGGAGGGTCGGACAGACTGCTGGGCGGGTAGCTAAAATCAATGAGCAGGGTCCATTCGTTTACTTTGGTCCCGTCGCCATTGGGTGCGATACCATGCCTGCATATATAGTAACTACCCTCGCCAATAGTCATGGCGCCGTCTTCGGCGCTTACGCCTGCGATATCCTGAGCCGAGCCGATGATTTCCAAGGGGGCGCCGACCGTGGCAATACTGGGATCCGGTGCATTGAATTCCCACACACCTTTTGGTTCGGGAACACCCGCCTGTACCTGTAATGTCAACGTCAAAATCAAGATCCAAAAACTAAGCCTTTTCATAACTTTCTCCTTTCAACTGAAACATGATACTAATCAATTATAATGACTGATCCTCCAGGGGCGATAAACTCTGACCGTTTGGAGCACAATAACGCCAGGAATCTATCCGATTGACGGTCTTGACTTGGCCGTCCAGGAATACTGCGTTCACAACACCATCTTCCATATCCGCATGCCGAGCCAGGTGAAACGTGCCGAAACTGTCCCACTGCTCATAAACACACATGGCGGTGTCGTTAAAAGCATAGCTATTGTAGGGTACAATTATCCAGAGATTTTCTTCACCAAAGAAGAAAATTTCGGCATGACGTTTGATACTTGTAATTTTTTTATCGCTGAGATAAGAATTCATGGAGTAATTGTAATTCGGTTTAATGGGTACGCCATCGACGTGTTCGGGATGAAGAGTGCCGAACATATTGGCGATTCTGGGAAAGGACGGGCAAATGTGAATATCTTTACCTTTCAAATAGGGCCAAAAGGGGCCGGCGTACTGGGGATTCATAACGAGGTCCCAATCAGGATTATGCCACCTACAGTACCGGTGGGGTTCGTTGCGATAGGTTCGTTGATTGTAAAAACTGGTCCAGGCATTGGGCATCTTACCGTCATTATCATCAGCGTACATGAATGCCATAAGGCCATAGGATTTAAGGTTTGCTTTGCAGGCAACAAATTTCGCCTGCTTTCTGACACGATTCAAGGACGGCAGCAGTATAGCCATTAGTAACGCTATTATGGAAATAACAACCAAAAGCTCTATTAAAGTAAATCCCTTGCTACAGTGGCGAGTCATACTGCAGAATCCTCCCAATGAAATCAGTAACTCTATTAACCGGGATTTCCCATATATACTTCTCTGAAACACTCCTGCGAGCTTCAAATCTTATAATAACGTAATTTCATCTCAGTTTCAACAATGTTCTGTCGGAATCAGCGGGTTTTTTCGCAAAAAACGACAACGAAATCGAGCAAATACTGGTATCGTCCCAAAGGTTGTGGGAAGTCTGGTTGCTCACTTCCCGAACAGCCAATTACGTTTATCGCTTTGTCAGCTACCAGCAGGGGGGAATCAGAATCGCAAATCTACAAGTACTGCTGTCAAGAATAGGAACTCACTGTTGCTTTTGCCCGACAATAATTTTACTATCTCCTTGCCGGCACGGAGGATAGGGCAACGCAGGCGTGCGACCTGAGCGCCGTGTCGG
>JBARRE010000799.1:0-4581 GCA_049644065.1 Sedimentisphaerales bacterium
CCCATGGGTGCTATCGAGACCATGATGATCGACTGCGCTTACAACGAAATCGGCAAGCACCTCAATCTGCCCACCCAGGCATACATCTCTCTGAGCGACGCCAAAGAGCTGGACGCCCAGGCGGGCCTGGAGACCGGAATCGGCGCCGTATTGGCTGCGCTGTCCGGCATAAACAATATCTCCGGCCCCGGCATGCTCGACTTCGAAAGCTGTCTGTCTCTTGAAAAGCTCGTGCTGGACAACGAAATCTGCGGCATGGCGCATCGTTTAATTGCCGGGATCGAACCGAAAGAGGACTTCCCGGCACTCGGAATATTCCGTGAACTGCTGCAAGAAAAACATCTGCTCATCTCCGAACACACCCGGCGTCACCTCAGGACGGAACACTTTTTCCCTGGCCCGGTAATCGACCGCGCCCGCCGTTCGCGATGGGAAGAAAAAGGCTCTCTGACACTCGGACAGAGGGCCCATTGCGAAGTGGAAAAACTGCTGGAAAGTTATCAGCCCTCAGACCTGCCGGAGGAAGTTAAAAAAGAACTGACAAAACTGATGACCAAAGAGTCCCGCCGCCACGGCCAAAACACCCTGCCGCATCTGCCCGAATGATTTAGACATGGCCATAGTATGGCCATGCCATTCGCAATACAATGACAGGACGTTTAGTTTTTCCAATTAACGCCAAATCGTTTTTGGTTTTCGCAGAGTCAGCTTCTAAGAAATGGTCAATAAAGCTATAGCTCCCATCCCTTCCTGTATTTTCTGTTCATCAACTGATTTGCCTCCTGCGAATTCGTGAACTGCATCTTGCCAGCGTCCCACATGAGCTTTTTGTTCACACGCATTGCGATTCCGCCCAGACAGACCGCCTGTGCAAACGGATAAATCTTCTCGAAGCTGGCGTCGGAAGCCTGACCGCCTTTGCAGGCCCGAATCCACTGGTCCAACTCGCTTATCGGTCGCGGCAGCGTTTCAGCAGGCTTCTTGTAGGCCCGCATCCTGCTTTCGGGAATGATACGCGGGTCACTACCGGTAAAGCCGGCGAGAATCTTCCCATCGTCACCGACAAAAAGCAATCCTTCATCGGGCATATCTTTGCCGTCCTTTTCAAGCTCCTCGGGCTTCGGAGGACGCAGCCCGCCATCGTACCAGTGGAGCGAGACCGGCGGCATGCCTTCGCGTGCCGGAAACTCCCAGCGCACCATCGATGCGCGGGGGAACGAAATATTGTTTACCTGCTTTTGCCATAAATTATCCACATTCGCCCAGTACTGGCTTCGGGTGGATTCCACGCTTATCGGCGCCGGCAGTTTCAATATTTCGAATATCTGATGAAAGCTGTAGTTGCCCATGTCGCCCAGTGCCCCGGCGCCGAAATCATACCAGCCGCGAAAGACCGCGTGCGTGTAAGCGGGATGATAAGCTCGATGGGGAACCGGCCCGAGCCACAAATCCCAGACGAGCCCATCCGGCACCGGCGGAGTTTCCTTCGGAAGATCGGTCATTCCCTGCGGCCAGAACGGCCTCGTGGACCAGTTGTGAACCTCCCGCACAGGTCCGATTGCTCCATCCCGAATCCATTCGGCCAGCATGGGCGTGTCCTTTTGATCCGCGGCACAAAACATCTGGCTGGCAACTCCCGTCTTGCGCGCCGTATCGGTCACGAGCCTGACCTCATTAAGCACGTTGGCAACGGTCTTGTGCGTAATCATATGCTTGCCCTTATTCATGGCGGCAATCGCAACCGTGGCGTGCAGATGATCCGGCGTCATTATATAAACCGCATCCAGATCCTTTTCGTTTTGCAGCATGTCACGATAGTCGATATATGTCGAGCATCTCCCCGCTTTTCCTGAGGTTGTGCTCATTGCGTAATAACTGTCGATGATTTCCCTGCCGACCTCCCTGCCGCACCGGCAGCCTCGCTGCCCTTGGCCCCAGTTCGGTTTTTTCAAAAACGCGCGGACCTTGTCCCGTATTTCGTTGCGCGACCATGCGACGTAATTGTTGCTGTCCTTGTTCGGATCGCAAACCGCGGCGATTCGAAGCTCCGTCTTGGGCAGGGCGTCCATTAGCTGCCGGATGCCCTGTGTTCCCGCTCCGACGTAGCCGACGTTGATTTTCTCGCTGGGTGGAACGTACCCGGCGCCGCCGAGCACCCGCCGGGGGACTATGGAAAACGCAGCGACCGCCGCCGAAGCCGTGGTGACGAACTGACGGCGGTTTATTGCCTGCTTTTTTTCCGAGGGCTTACGGCCGGTCGAATTGTCGGATTTACTGCGGTTCATATCTTCGTTCATGATTGATTCTCCTTATTTTTGACATTCACGGAGTCCGGGTTTTGTCAGAGCTATTGAGATTCTGAAATAGCATAAAATTACCCTATAACCTCTATTAGTGCAAGACCCCAACAAAATTGACGATTTCCGAATTCCGATTGTCGATTTTCAAATTGCAAACCGAAAATCTCAAACTAAGATGGCCCGGTTTTGAGGAGATTTCTTGTTGACATACCTCTGTTAGTCCGGTACAATCCGCGCGATACCATATTTCACGGAGGATTAGTGGTTAATGGGAAACTTATAAAGCTGTTTCTTTACGAGTTTCCTACCGCGAAAGATATGGTTGTGGTGGAATCCGCCCAACAGACACGGGCGATTCGAATGGGTTCCCATTTTGCGATATGTTTGCAAAATGGGGTTCGAATCAATTGCTAATGCTTGAGCGTTTCTACGCTTTAAGCGTGAAGAAGAGCTGATTATGACAGAACTCAATAGCCGGACACCTCCTCTGCCGTGGTGGGCTGCAGGCATTTTGCTGGGACTCGTGCAGGTTTTGGCAATCGCCCTGGTCGAACCGATGGGTGTTTCAAAACAATTTGTCGTTGCCGACGTCAAAGTGCTCGACCGCGTCGCGCCCGAATATTCAGATAACCATCCGCTTCTCAGTGATGAGCAATACAAGAAGTTCGGCTACGGCTGGTGGTTTAATATCGGTATCGTCCTCGGCGCATGTCTGGCCGCCCTGCATCTGCGGGCATGGAAGGTCCGGACCGTATCGGTCTGGTGGCAGCGGAACCATGATGCTCCCGCGCTGCTCCGCCTGATAGCGGGTTTTTGCGGGGGAGTTCTGTTACTTCTCGGCGCCGGATTGGCGCACGGCTGCATAACCGGACAATTTATCAGCGGCTGGACACAATTGTCACTATCGGCTATTCCATTTACGATTACATTGTTTGGTTTCGGGATGCTCGTCGCTTACCTTGTTTACCCCAAAAAACCGAATGAATTCAGGCGGGAACTGTGATGTCGACTCCTATTGTTGGTCTTATCATGGGTGTTATTTTCGGGGCCTCGCTGGTCCTGACCGGACTGACAAATCCGGACAAAATCATCGGCGCGCTCAGACTGAAGGATTTCTATGCAATACGGACGGTCGCTGTTTTTTTGCTTGTTGGAATGCTCGGAACGTGGATTCTGGACTTATTCGGAGCAGCCAACTTCGATATAAAGCCGGCGGTAATTCTACCCGTGCTGATTGGCGGGGCTTTTCTCGGGATAGGACTCGGGCTGACGGGTTTCAGTCCCGCCACCGGTCTGGCTTCCGCCGCATCAGGGCGAATCGACGCCCTGGTTACCGTTATTGGAATGATCTTCGGAGCCCATGTTTATATACTGATTTACCCCTCGATTGTCGTACCGCTCGAAAGAATACTTAACTTCGGCAGTTTGACATTGCCGCAAATAACAGGCGCTTCAGCAGCATCATGGGTTGTCCCCATCTTCGCAGCAGGTTCATTTGCCTTATTTATCACCCGGTCAAGGGAACCGCGAGATGATGAGCAGCGCATTAAAGCAGGAGATTTAGGAATGAATGAAGAATTTCCCGATCCGCTGAGCCCGATACCCATTCCAAGAGAAAAGGGCTCATATCTCAAATCAGACTGCCTTAAAGCTGCTTCTATGTTTCGAAGATGGAAGAACCTGCTGTTTATGGTTATGCTGCTGTGTCTTCTGCTGCATCAGGCATCCTTTTGGCTTGTCAGTACGGGGCAGATTGAAATTACCGAAAATACGAATACCGAGATGGCCGTTGTCTTAGACACCGATAGCATACAAGCCGACCAAACCGCAATCCCGGCGGAAGAATCACGGAACCTTATGCTTTTTGGCTTTGACGTGACATTCGAGCATTTGACTTCGGTAGTGCGCCTTACCAATATCATACTCGTATTCACATCCGTGCTTTATGCCCTGATAATGTATTTCGGTCTGGGCATTTCATTCAAAGGAGGGCTCGGGGGGCTCGGCCATATATGCGGGGCGTTATATATGGCCCTGATTATATTCGTTCTGCTGCTGCCCTGGCAGAAGTTCTTCGGCCCCATCGCTATGGGAGCCACCTATACTCCGGGCGAGCTGGTGAGTTGGTGCACGACAGACATTAGCGATACATTCGGCATGGTCCTGTTCTATCTGCGTTTCACCGGCTACTGGGCCCTGGTATTGCTGCTGCTGCTTCTGGCGCAGTTGCGAAGTTTCCGCTGGGCCAGGGCCATCCTTCGCTGATTCGAGAAGGCGATGT
>JBARRE010000800.1:0-8935 GCA_049644065.1 Sedimentisphaerales bacterium
TCAAAGCGTTCAAGCTGAAGATGATCTATTATGAGGTCACCGCCGACCGAATCGAGTGGAGCAGAGGAATCCTCGACAGGCGGGTAGATAATGTGGACATGTTTCGTGTGATTGACTTGAAAATGCGCAGGAGCCTGCTCGACTGTATCTTCGGCGTCGGTACGATAGCGTTGATTACTACCGACAAGACGGACCCGGAGTTTGAATTTGAAAAGATACGGGATTGCCGCTACCTGTACGATATTATCAAGAAAGCCAGCCTTGAAGCAGATCGCAAGACCGGCGTCGTACATCTGGAATAAAATCATGGATTCTCATTCTCATCCGGGATGTACTCGATCAAATCGCCGGGCGTGCAGTTTAACGCCTTGCACAAACTGTTCAATGTGGAAAAGCGAATCGCGCGGGCCTTGTTCGTCTTGAGAACTGAAAGGTTGTTAACCGCAAGGCCTGTCGCCTGGGCCAGATCCTTGAGCTTCATTCGCCGGTCTAAAAGCAGATAATCGAGTCGAATATTAATCATTTGTTGATCTCCTTTTAGACAAGCGTTTTTGATTCTTCGATAACGGGCAAAAGGCGCCGCAAAATCTGGCCCAGCCCGATTAGAATCAGAACTTTGGCTATCGTGGGCAGAATAAACGGCTGGATAAACAGTAAACCCGATGTTTCCAGACTGATCGCTTCGGCGTACCAATCGCTATACCAGATGTATTTAAAGTAAGCCTTCAAAATCAGAAAGACGGCATACAAATAAAAGAGCCAATCTGCCATGCATAGTAGCCGCCCGGGTTTGTCCGTGTCTGCAAATACATACCTTATGAACTGCATGACGCCAAGTGCTATCAGCCCGGGAAGCACAAAGTCGAATAACATCGACGAGATAAGGTACATAAGGCCCTCTGGTCTTTCCACTAAATTTATCTCGAACGACGAGGCAGTCATAATAAACCAGAAAACACCTCCAATGATTAGCAACCAGCCAATGATGGCGCTTACGACACAATAGAGCTTCAACAATGCTCTGTTTTGTTTGATAAATTCATTCATAATTGTATCTCTCCTTTCATATATAATAAACCTATTTACGTGTAATTATACATGAATATCATTGAAAAATCAACTATAAATATATAATTATTTTATAATTTTTTGTTTGTTTTTGAGCTGAAAAAGAGGGAAATACAGAAAAAATGGAAAAATCAGGCCTCAATAGTACTCTGTCATAATTGATTCTATAGCTTGTCATTCCCGCGAAAGCGGGAATCCAAAATCGTTGGCATCTTGGATTCCGCATCAAGTGCGGAATGACAACCTACCTAATCGAAGTTGACAAACTAATAGCCTTGCGTTCAAGTGTGAGCATCCTCTTTTTGAAGGATATACCGCCGGGGGCGGAGAAACCGCCCATCTTGCCGTCGGTTCGGAGCACACGGTGGCAGGGGATAATCAGGGGCAGCGGATTTTTGGCCAGGGCATTGCCGACGGCCCGGCTTGCGGCGGGTCGGCCCGTTTTTTTCGCTAATCCGGAATAGGTTATCCTTTGACCAAATTCTATTTCCCTGCAGGCTGTCAAAACCTCACGGGAGAAGTCGCCGAATCCATCAAGAACGACGGGTATGTTTGGGCTGAAATTTACACAAGAGCCTTCAAAATATGCGGCTATTTGCTTCTGAAGTATCTTGAAAAAAGTATCGTCGAATTGGGCGTCTCGGCAATTTTTCAGAAGCCGGGACTCGATTTTTTTTGGTTCCGGCCCGGGCAATTGCGTCCGGTAGAGGGTGGATTTAGTCCCAGCCAGGCCGAAATAGCCCCACTTTGTCTCGAAAATCACATATTTTATCACTATTTTCATTTCTTTTGCCTGATTTGTGCGCCTAAAAATATTTCTAATTAGTCAAATTCATTGACGCAAGAACAAAATTCTGTTAAATATATTAGTTTTTACAAAAACGACTCGATGCGGTCGGAAGCTAAGATTTGCTAATGACTTACTTTTCTTGCTTTTGAATTATGTCTCTTGATGAGCTAAGAAAGAGAATAGATGAGCTTGACAATCAGCTTGTAAAGCTGCTCAACGAGCGTGCGCGCGTTGTGGTGGATATCGGAAAGCTCAAGAACAAAACCGACAAACCGGTCTACGCACCGGACCGCGAGAAAGATGTCTTTGCCAGGATCATCAAGGCCAATGACGGCCCGCTGCCGGATAAATGCTTAATAGCTATTTGGCGCGAGTTGATGAGCGGATCTTTTGTGCTTGAGAGACCGTTACGGATTGGTTACCTCGGCCCCGGCGGCAGTTTCAGCCATAACGCCGCTATGCTAAAATTCGGCCAAAGTGTCGAATATGAGCCGCTGGCAGACATCACAAGTATATTTGACGAAGTCAGCAAGGGTCATTGTGATTTGGGTCTTGCACCAGTCGAAAATACGATGGGCGGCGGCGTGATAGAGACGCTTGACGCCCTTATAGATTCGGATGTGAAGGTCTGTGCTGAGGTTCTAATGGCGATCCATCACAATCTGCTGGGCAATTGTTCACTACAACAAGTCGAGAAAATCTACTCCAAACCGGAAGTATTTGTCCAATGCAGAAACTGGCTAAGTGCCACATTCAAGGGAACTCAGACCGTCCCTGTCGCTTCCACGGCCAGGGCCGCACAATTGGCGGCCGAAGAGCCGAAGGCCGCAGCGATTGGCTCCAGCGTCGCTGCCGAGTTGTACGGGCTGAGAATTATCTGCGAAAACATCGAAGATATTGCCAATAATGTAACCAGGTTTCTGGTAATCAGCCGGGAAGATGCAAAACCGACCGGCGAAGATAAGACCGCTATATTATTCAGTACCGCTCATAAGGCCGGCGCCTTATCCGAGGTGCTCGAAATATTCAAGCGATACGGCATCAACCTGACAAATATCGAGTCCAGACCCAGCAGAAAAAGACAGTGGGAATATTATTTCTTTGTAGACTTTTTGGGACACAGGACAGAGAAGCATATCCAGGAGGGATTGGACGAGTCACGAAAGCATTGTTTGCAGCTTTCAATATTAGGCAGTTTCCCGAGAGCGACGGAGTTATTGTAGTTGTTATTCGTTATAGATAACCCATGATCCGAGCGACGGGTCGATAAAATAAATATAGGAGAGTTCTATGAGAAAGCCATTTGTGGCAGGTAACTGGAAGATGAACACAGACAGCCACACCGGCGTAGAGCTGGCTGAGAATATTGCCTCCGGTTCTGTGCAAGTAGCGGGCCAGGGTGTAACTGTGGCGGTTTGTCCGCCTTTTGTTTATTTGCAGTCGGTGACTAAGGCTCTTCGCTCGTCGAGCATAGCCGTCGGTGCCCAGGATATGTACTTCGAGCCTGAAGGTGCTTTTACCGGTGAGATAAGCGCTTCAATGCTGAAAGATGTCGGCTGTTCCTATTGTCTCTGCGGCCATTCAGAACGCCGGCATGTAATCGGTGAGTCTGATGAGTTAATTAATAAGAAAGTTGCCGCTGCGATTGCCGGTGGACTTTTGCCGATTTTATGTGTGGGCGAGCTTTTCGAAGAGCGCGAGGCTTCGCAAACAAACGAGGTCGTAACTCGGCATGTAAAAGAAGGTCTTGCCGGCTTAAGCGACGAAAAGATCCAGGCAGTGACCATCGCATATGAACCGGTCTGGGCCATCGGCACAGGCCTGACGGCAACGCCCGAGCAGGCACAGGAAGTGCACGATTTTATACGAAAGCTGCTCGGACAAATGTATAATGAAGAAATAGCCGGGGAAATCCGAATCCTTTACGGCGGCTCGGTAAAACCAGACAATGCCGCGGACCTGATGAGCCAGAAGGATATAGACGGCTCGCTCGTCGGCGGGGCAAGTATGAAGGCTGATGATTTTCTCGCAATAATTAAGGCCGCAATGTAATTGACTATTTTACTCGTGACTATTGAGAGAAAAAAATGGAACTTAAGATTCCATAACAGTAGAGAAAAGTAAATAGTCAATAGAAAGGGCAATAAATATGACTGTTTTTCCAATATTGGCAGTAAGTTTTATTATGAACGTAGTTGCTGTCCTGTTCGTTATTTGCTGCGTGTCGCTGGTTCTGATGATCCTGATTCAAAAGGGCAGAGGCGGTGGTTTAAGTGGGGCGTTCGGCGGCGCTATGGCCAGCGGGATTCTGGGTTCCAAAACCGGCGACTTTTTGACCTGGGTGACAATAGTGCTGGTGGGCGTGTTTCTGACCCTTGCAGTTGTGATGGCCAAATTCTACAAGCCGGCTCCTGTCGGTGATTATGACGTTAGCCCGCAGACACAGCAGCAGCCGCTGGAAAGCCCGGAGCAGCCGGAACCATCCGACGACGCCGGGGATACGACCGGTGAAGCCGGTGCCGGCGCAGATATAAATTCGCCCGGCAGTTAACGAGAAGATTGTTCTGAAACACAAAAAACGGCTGTCCGTACAGCCGAATTTGGCTTGAAAGTGTAGTTATGATAAATAGTATGACTGGCTATGGCGAGGCACAGGGCGAGGCTGATGGAGTAAGCTATGCCGTTGAGATAAAGACTGTCAATAACCGCTACTTAAAGACCATCATAAAGTTGCCGGAACTGGCAACCTTTCTGGAAGAGGATATTGATAAGCTTTTGAGAAAAAATCTCTTGCGCGGGACAATAAATTACGTGCTTCGGCTCAAAGATACATCGGCAAGTGCAATCTTTGATATAGACGAGACAGCCTTACAGGCTGTTGCGGAGAAATTGAGCCGGGCCGGATCTTCGACCGGTATTAACGGGACAATTGATATAGGCAACTTGTTAAACTTGCCCGGCATCATTCAGCCGGCATTGCCGGATAAAGAAAGAGCCGGGCATATCAAAAAATACGTCTTGGAAATCAGTCAGAAAGCGCTGGATAAGCTAAAACAAATGCGATCTGCCGAAGGTGGCTATTTGGAAGCCGATATAAAAAAGTGTTGTACGGCAATAGAAGAAGATCTTGAGCAAGTACGCGGCCGAAGTGCCATCGTTATGCAGGAGTATGCAGAGAAGCTCAAGAAAAGAGTCAATGAGTTGCTTGCACATGCAGAACTTAAAATAGATGAGGGAATCCTTGCCAGGGAAGTGGCGATTTTTGCGGACAGGTCGGATATTTCCGAAGAGGTTTCCCGGTTGGATTCACATCTGCAGCAATTTGAACAGTGTTGTCATGGAAATGACCAGTCGGGACGCAGGCTGGACTTCATTAGCCAGGAAATGCTCAGAGAAGCAAACACCATTGCAAGCAAGGCCTCCGATACTGAAACAACCCGTTACGTGGTTAATATAAAATGCCAGATCGACCGTATTAAGGAGCAGGTTCAGAATATAGAGTAGAAAGGAGTTAAACGTATAGATTTTTAAAGGTTTATGCTGAGGCAGGAATGACGAATACAAACAACGGAAAAGTAGTCATCGTGAGCGGCCCATCAGGTGTTGGCAAGAGCACGATATGCAAAGAGATACTCAAGAAGCTCAATTATATTTACCTGAGCGTTTCGGTGACGACCCGGCCGATAAGCAAAGCTGAAGTTGATGGACAGGATTACTGGTTCATCTCCGAAGAGGACTTCCGGGAGCGGATCGAAAAAGGTTTGCTTCTGGAACATGCTGAGGTGTTCGGCCATTTTTACGGAACACCAAAAGACAAGGTTGACGAAGCGCTGCAGGCCGGAAAATATGTGATTCTGGAGATCGACGTTCAAGGTGCTATAAAAGCCAGGGCAGTTTTCCCGGATGCGGTGATGATTTTCATTTTGCCGCCCAGCGCGAAGGACCTGGCGAAACGCCTCAATCACAGGGGCAGAGAGGCTGGTGAGGTTGCCGAGGAAAGACTGAACGGCGCAAGCGCTGAAATCGCCGCTGCCTGGCAATATTATGAACATATGGTTATCAACGAGGATTTGCAGCAGGCGGTAAACGATTGCGTGCAAATTATCGAGAACACAAGAACTGAAACGTAAGAAAGCGAAAAACGAAACTGATAAGTCCGCCCCTGTCCGGCGGATATTAAGTGTGAGATCCGGAAGATGATAGACGAACTCAAGAGTGAAAAAATTATTAATAAAGTTGGCGGCAAATTCAAACTGACGGCACTGGTTCAAAAACGGCTGGCTGAGCTTATGCAGGGCGGCCGGCCCTTGATCAAGGACATCGAAGGCAGAACAATGCTCGAAATTGTTATTCAGGAGATCTTGCAGGACAAGATCGCCATCGATGACGGAGTATCTCCGGAGTCAGCAGGGAACAAAGAGAAAAACTAAAGACAGCCTTGATTCTCCGGTGCGGTTCGGTGGCGAAACGAAATACGAGATGCTTGACAATCTGAATATTTTGCTGGGTGTCACTGGTGGAGTCGCTGCATACAAAGCGGTCGATTTGGCCAGCAAGCTGACTTGTGCCGGTGCCGGGGTAAAAACGGTAATGACCGAAGCCGCCTGCCGCCTCGTCGGGCCTAAAAGCTTCGAAGCAGTAACTCAATCAGCCGTCTTTACAACCATGTGGAGCACGCCCGAAGAACATCAAATCAGCCATATCGCTCTGGTCGACTGGGCCGATGTTGTTGTCGTAGCACCCGCAACTGCGAATATCATTGGCAAAATTGCAAACGGTATCTGTGACGATATGCTCAGCACCACCCTTTGCGCCTGCTGGCCTTTGATCGAATCAGGAGCGGTACTTTTAGCTCCTGCGATGAATAATAATATGTGGGCAAACCCAGCCGTGCAGCACAATGTCAAAACGATAAAGGAAATGGGCTTTCAGTTGATAGGTCCCGTTGAAGGCCGGCTCGCGTGCGGCGTCGAGGGCATCGGCAGGATGTCCGAGCCGCAGGATATTTTGGATGCGATCGAAAAAATCGCCTCGAACATCAGGAAACGTGAAGTGTGAAACGAAACGTCAGATATGCTTCACTATATATAAGATGCGAATCTTAATCACAGCAGGCGGAACTCGCGAATACATTGACCCTGTCCGCTTCATTTCCAACGCAAGCAGCGGGAAGATGGGTTACGCACTTGCCCGGGCGGCACTAAAAGCCGGGCACAAGTTGGCACTCATAACCACGCCGACCGCTCAGAAGCCGCCGAGCGCGGCAAAGCTCGTCAACGTAGAAACCGCCGCCCAGATGTTCGAGGCCGTAAAGAAACATTTCAGCCGATGCGACTGCCTGATTATGGCCGCTGCCGTAGCCGACTATACCCCTGCCCGTCCGGCCAAGGCCAAAATACGAAAGACCGGCGAGTCATTGACCGTCAAATTTAAACCCACAACCGACATCCTGAAATGGGCGGGAAAACATAAAAAGAAAGATCAAATCGTCATTGGTTTTGCTTTGGAAGACAGAAACTTAAGAGTGCGGGCCGAAAAGAAGCTGAACGAAAAGAATCTTGATATGATAGTTGCCAACACCTGTGCCGCAATCGGTGCCGAGAAATCGACCGTTCAGATAAAAATGCCCGGCAGCAAATGGCTGAAACTTCTCAAAGCAAGTAAAGCAGTTATCGCCGGAAAAGTTATTTCTCTGGCCGGAAGTATTTATAAACCGGCGCGCTAATTCGCGTTGTACGAAGAACTCAAACATGATGGCAAAGTGACTATGGAAAGTGTTCGATTATCCACTTTACAAAAGGAGATAAGACAATGAACACAACGGCTAAAAAGATTGTTCTGTTGCTGCTGCCCTTGCTGATATGTGCCGTGAACACAGCATCTGAGCAGCCGGTTTTCCCGGTCAAGGTGAGCGAGAACAGCCGGTATATTGTTGACAGCAATGGCAATCCCGTCTTCTGGATGGGCACCACTCAATGGCAAATCTTTCGGGAATATACTCTGGACGAAGCCAAGGTGATTCTTGAAAAAACCAGGAGCAATGGCTTTGTCTTTATTCAGGCGATGCTCATGGGAGTTGGTGACGGCACTCATCCCAACGTGCACGGCCAAAAGCCCTGGATTAATGACGACCCCCTCACACCGAACGAGGAGTATTTCAGGAACGTGGACTCTGTTATCCGGATAGCACGGGATAACAACCTGATCTTTTCGGTGACTCTTTATCATCAACGATACCGCAAGTGTATAACATTAAAGAACGCCCGCGCATGGGCGAAATGGCTGTCCAGCCGGTACAAGGATGTCCCGAATATCGTATGGTCCATGACACCCGAGGCCAAACAGGAGTTTGTTCCGGTTCTTCGCGAGCTGGCCGCGGGACTCCACGAAGGAGATGGAGGTTTTCATATTATCACCTTTAAACCCGACCCGGCGCCATATACTTCCAGCTTCATTCACGACGAGAACTGGCTGGCATTTAACTCAATGCAAACGTGGAACAGGGTTGACCTGATTTATCCCATGGTGACCAGGGATTATAACCTTCAGCCCGTAAAGCCCGTTCTAATGGCTGAGGGCGCCTATGAAGAAGGCTCCGAATACGGATTCGAAGTGACTCCTCTATGGATCCGCAGGCAGGCCTATTATTCATACCTGACCGGCGCCCACCACACATACGGCCACAACGATAGCTGGCGCGTACTGCCTACGTGGAAGAAGGCCCTGGATGCACCCGGTGCTGTTCAGATGGGCGTCCTTAAGAAAATATTCCTGGGCGTGAATCAGTGGTGGTATCTCGTTCCTGATCAATCGATTTTTGCAACCGGCGGCCAAACCGGTGGAAAAATTTTGAACCTTGCCGCCCGGCATAAAGATGGTAAATGGATTATGGTGTATTTAGGCGGCAAGACAAACTTCTCGATCAAGATGAATAAGATAACCGCAGGAAACAAAGCGAACGCGTTTTGGATTGACCCGAAAACCGGCGATTCAGTTTCGATTGGCAGTTTTTCAAATACGGCAGTGGAATCCTTCTCGACACCAGATGACTGGGAAGATGCCATATTAATACTAAAA
>JBARRE010000801.1:0-3104 GCA_049644065.1 Sedimentisphaerales bacterium
GCCTTTCATTTGGCCGGTGCGTTCTGCCCTGAGCCGAATGTTAAAGGAAAAATCTGCAATCCCAAGCCGGGATTTTTTTACTTTCTCCGTGCCGTATATTCTGCCCGCACACCCGAATGTGGCTGCCGCAAAACCACCGGCAATTGAGTATAGCACTTCTCTGCGATTCATAGTCTTTAACATCCGTAACAATTAAACTTGCGCTTTAATCGAACAGCAGCCGATTTATTCTAAACGCTGGCATTAAGACCAAAGTCGAAATACATCATACATTTTCAGGTACAATAAACGGCTCGCGGTAGTTCCGGCGGATATACATATTTGCCAGGTCACTAAACTCGCCGACAAATTCCTCACTTGTTCGATCAAAAGTCAGATAAGGTCCTATGGTCAGGGGTTCTGAAGCCAGGTCAACCTTATTCGCTTTTAGATGAGCAAGGCAACTCTCAAAAGATTCTTGCAAGACACTGTTTCCTGCAATGATTTCTTTTATCTTCTCTACAGGTTCATTGCGTCCGAGCCGATAGGATATGTTTGCCATATGGCACAGCGAGGCAGAGATGTGACCTTCGAGCATGTCGGCTCTGAGATCACTGACTTTTCGGCTGCGCATCGCTTTGATGAAGTTGCTCTGATGTCCGTCGCCGCCGTCACCGGGGAACTGCTTGATCTTTTTGTGGTTATTGTCATACGCCCAGCCACCGCCTCTGCCGCCTCGAAAATACCCATCTTCGCATTGAACCACCATTCCAAAGCTTGTGCCCCTATGGTGGTCACTGGCGCGAAGGCCTTTTCTCCGTCGCAGGCCGCGGACTTCATAAATCATCGGGACCGGCTTATAGTCAAAGAAAGTAATCTGCGTGTTGGCCGTTTGTCCGTCATCGTCCATTCCGATCCGTCCGCCAATACTGATTGCTCCGGGTGCAATTTCCTGCTGACCGATCGCCCATCGGCTCTCGTCTATATTGTGGGCGCCGAGATTGCCGACCTCCCCTGTGCCGGTGTCCCAAAACCAGTGCCAATCGTAGTGCAGGTTCTTTCGCATTAATGGCACGAGTGGGGCCGGCCCCTGGAAGAGGTTATAGTCTACCGATGCGGGGATGGGCTGAGGGCCATTGACTTTGCCGATACTCTCACGGAGAAAATAGCTGATTGCCCGGACGAGTCTTATTGAGCCAAGGCTGCCTTGTTTGATATATTCCACGGCTGCCTGCAACCCTACATCGGAGCGGTCCTGTGAACCGACCTGCACAATCCTTTTGTATTTGCCGGCCGCTTCGGCCATCTTACGACCTTCCCAGATGTTATGCGAGGCGGGCTTTTCCACATACACATCCTTGCCTGCCTGACAGGCCCAAACCATCATCAACGCATGCCAGTGGTCAGGGGTGACGATGATAACGGCATCGATTTCTTTATCATCGAGCAACTTGCGGTAGTCCGTATAAGTGGTGACTTTCTGATTACGGTCCCTGGATTTTTTGGCCTCAAAGTCCAAAAACTCAGTGTCAACATCGCAGAGTGCGACTATGCGAACACCCCGTATTTTGCCGAATATGTCGATGTGTTCTTTACCTTTTTTGCGAAGACCCACTATGGCGATGCGAATGTCGTTGTTTGCCCCCAGAATCTTCGATGAGGCTCCGGCACGTGGCGCTGAGCCGAATCCGACACAGGCGGCAGCCGCCGTTAAGTTCCTTATAAAGTCTCTGCGAGTAAGTCTGTTCATAGGTTTTACCTTAGTTATCACCGGATTTTTCGTTTTTCCGAATGAAATTCTATTAACAAACCAGCTACAGACGCCGAATTAACTTTACTTTGCAATATCAGCTATTTTTTCAGATAGTCCTCATGGGACATTGAGATTCATATGAAGCATATCATATCTGACCGTCCAAAAAAATAAAATATTTTTAGAAGATCTCAGCCGACCATCATATGTGGAGGCGTTATTATCAGCTCCGGAACGACTGCACGGGGCGGCAGCTTGGCAATTGTTACCACACAGGCGGCAATGTCCTCGGGCTGGAGCATCTTCGCGCGTTTTTCCGGGGGCGGTGGTGAGGGACGCTTGTCGATGATTGGAGTGTTTGTCTCCCCGGGATAGATGTTGGTTACCTTTACTCCGTTTGCGCTTTCTTCCAGGTTCACAAAAGTGCCGAGTGCGCCCGCGGCAAACTTTGATACGCAATACGGCATACCTGCCAAAAGCATGACGCGTTTGCCCGCCAGAGACACGATATTGACTATCAGGCCCGAACCTTTCCGACGCATCACGGGAAGAGCGGCATAAATACAATTGAACGTCCCTGTCGTGTTAATCTCCATCACACGGTCGAAATCATCCGGACTTATATTGGACATCATCCGATCCCCAATATTGATTCCTGCGCTGTTGACGAGGATATCGACAGGTCCGAGTTCACTGCTGAGCCATTCGAACAATTTCGAGACTTGTTCACGGTCGGTTATGTCACAAGCACGGCTGACACAAGGAAATTTACCTCCTGCGGTTTTGACGGCATCTACCAGAGCTTCTTTGTTGGTATCTGCCAGTGCGACTTTGCAACCTTCAGCCGCCAGGGCCCTGGCGATACCTAATCCGATGCCTCCCGCTCCGCCGACGACCAAAACTATCCTGCCGTTCAAATCCATAATTCAATCCTCTCTTGTTCGGCTAATCCTTTTACATTTGACACAACCTGGACATTCCGGCTGCGCTTCTCGTGTCGGAGTTTATTTTATCTGTGTTGATAATAAAACACAAATGAATAATGTTTTCACCCAAACACAGAGAAGATTTGAGAAACCGGCTTGCTTTTCGTATGATATGGTTTGTGATGCAGATAAAGGAGACCTGAAGCATGACAGACATTAAAAAAGCACGGGAATTGTTACACGAGTTCAAAGGGGATTCATATCTGTTCGGCCCGGACGTTCTTTCGGAAGTGGGTCAAAGAGTCGCCGCAGCGGGAAAGAAAGCAGCGCTGATTCGCGGCACATTTGCCGGCAGCGATGATTATGTAGAGATTATACGCAATTCGCTGGCCGAATCAGGAGTCAATCTTGTGGCGGAAATCAGAGGCGCCAGGCCCAACTGTCCG
>JBARRE010000802.1:0-5195 GCA_049644065.1 Sedimentisphaerales bacterium
TGTATCTTTCGGAGGACCGCAAAACGGACGGCTTGTTCCTGAGGCTATCGGTGAAACAGAATATGGTTTCGGCAATAATAGATCGCCACACGCGATGCGGTATATATTCATCGCGCCATGAGAACGCAAAAACCGCAGGATTGATCAGGAAACTTGACATCATTACCTCCTCGGCGTCGGCAGACGTCAGCAACCTGTCCGGGGGCAATCAGCAGAAAGTTCTTCTCGGCAAGTGGATCGCCGCCGACCCGACTATTCTGGTTCTCGACGAACCCTCTCGCGGAGTGGATATCAAGGCGAAGATGAAGATTCATAAGGCCATAATTGAATTGGCGGATAACGGCCGGGCAATCGTACTTATCAGTTCCGATCTGCCTGAGTTAGTTGGGCTTTCCGATCGCGTGGTCGTGATGCGGGACGGGCATTTGATTTCTGAGATGCAGAAAGACCGGCTTTCCGAGGAATCCGTGCTGTTGGCAATGAATGGAGAACTCGGATGAGACCTGCTGGCAAGGCAACAAGCTTATCCCGACTCGCCTCGATATACGACAGTCTCGGCATCTATCTTGTTGGCCTGCTGCTGCTCATAGCCGGCACATTCGTTTCCAATGAGTTCCTTACAGCGAAGAACCTGATGAGCATCCTCAACGCTGTCTCGCTGCTCGGTATCGTAGCGGCCGGCATGGCCTTTGTGACTTATTCCGGCAATATGGCCGACCTGTCTATTCCGTCGATAATGGCCTTTTCCGGGATCATCAGCGTGGCGGCACTGCCCCTTGGATTGGCGCCTGCCCTGGTTCTTGGGGTATCGGCGGGAATGCTTATCGGCGCCATGAACGGTTTTGTCGTGGGGCGATTCAATGCGAATCCGATCCTTTGGACACTGGCTGTAGCGTTCTTCATGGAAGGCTTTATGCGCTTTGCATGGAGCAACAACCAGGTCTATCCCGACATAGAGCCCGGTACTGCCGGCGCGGCTTTTATAGACATTTTTCGCTTGAGCTTCGGTCCGGTACCATTAATTGTTGCGGTCATGGTTCTGATGTTCGTTATATGTCACCTTGTGCTTACCAGAACACGTTTTGGGATCGAATCTAAACTCACAGGCTCCTCGAAGGCCGCGGCAAAAACTACTGGCATCAATGTTCCTCGCGTGGTGCTGATGGATTTTCTCGCAGCGGCTTTCTGTGCATCGATCGCAGGTATCTTTTTAACCTCGATGAACAAACTCGGCGTATTCTATCTGGGTAAGGGCTACGACTTCAAATCGGTTACGGCTGTTGTGATTGGCGGGATGATGCTCAGTGGTGGGAGAGGAAATATGCTGGGAGTATTCGGAGGCGTGTTAGTAATCGGATTGTTAGCCAACATTATGACGTTCATCGGCATAAACACGTTTCAGCAGAATATTGTGACCGGGGCAATCTTCATCGCCGTCGTTGGCCTGCACCAGTACCAGCTTCGAAAGCGGGGTAAGGATTATGCGTAAACAGATCGACAGTCACAGCTTGCCCAGGCTCCTTGACAACAACCGGGCGTTGTTGATGCTGGTGCTGCTCTTTTCGGGACTGTCTGTGTTTGCTCCCAATTTCTTCTCGACCCATAACGTGACAACCATTCTGAAAGGTGCCAGTCTTAATGCCATTGTCGCCATCGGTTTTACTGTTATCTTTATCCTGGGGCAGCTTGACTTGTCCATCGGAGCGGTAGTTATGCTTTGCGGAATGCTGACAATCGGTCTGCAGCCGGAGTTTGGCTGGGTCGGGTCGATCATGTTAGCTGTTCTTGCCGGAGCTTCGGTGGGTTTTGTCAACGGGCTGCTGGTTGTCAAGGCCAGGATCAATTCATTTATAGTCACTCTCGGAACTATGACAATAGTAACGGGCCTGATGCATCTTTACAGCAAGGGCGGATCAAAAGCGATAGACGATTTTCGTTTTGCAGACTGGCTTGAAACTCCGCTGCTCCCTTTGTTGCCTCCGATTGTTATCATAACGGTGCTTATGGTTCTTGCGTTCACTCTGTTTCTGAACCGGACTCCTCAGGGCCGTGCGTTTTTTATCATCGGAGGAAATCCGGAAACTGCCTGGCTGGCCGGTCTGAAGCGGGACAGTTACCTGATTGCAGGTTTTATCATCTGCGGACTGACAGCCGCAATTGGGGGCATACTTTTCGCCGCCGGCCTTAGTTCGATGACCTCGGCAGCCGTTTTGGGGAACCGTACGCTTATGACTGTTCTGTCGGCAGTGATTATAGGCGGTGCTCTTATGAGCGGGGGCAAGGGGAGCGTGCTGAAAAGCTACTTTGCCGTTCTTATGCTGACGACGCTTTTTAACGGCATCGGCTGCTTCGGGCTGGGCTTTGAGGTGCAGATATTTATCAATGGAGTGATTCTCGCGCTGGTTGTTCTTTACGAAGCATTTGTAATATACAAACATGACCTGGTGAAAGGACAAAGGCCGGACTTGATCAAAGAAGCCCATAAAACAGACCGCACAATGATCAACAAAAACCGCTTTATCCTGACTGGTATCACAATTGTTGCAATCGTGGTTATTGTGGCAATCTGCGTAATGTACTCTTTGCGAAACCATGCACCCGTTCATATCGGCGACAATACGAAGGCCGGATTTGATGTGTATGCTTTGAAAGGCACGGACGGACAACCATATATTCTGCCGCAAACCGAATCGGTAACCATTCCTCAACGCCCCACAGATCCGAAAGCACTTGCGGAAACCGAAAAAGGACACTGGTGGGACATCGAGTACGCCGGTTGGAATGTCGAGAAGGTCAATATGCCCGTATCCCCAAAAGACGGCCCGCGCGGAAAACGCATCGTACTTCTCAAGGCCGGCGATCATCCGTACTGGACTGCGTATGTCAACGGATTCAAGGTCATGGCCAAAGCCTACCAGATGAAAGTAAAGATCTATAACAGCAACTGGAACATGGATCTGCAGGCCCAGCAGACGGACCAGACTATCAATGAGCTGCCCGACATGATTATTTTCGCACCTGTCGATGCAACAGCCTGCACGCCGTTGCTGCGCCGTATCAACAAAGCGGGTATACCCTGCATAACATCCAACACTATTCCATGCGATAAGGCGATGAAATACTGTCTGGCATGGACGGGGCCTGATGACTGGGGGCAGTTTCGCATGCTGGCACAGACATTTGCTGACGCATTGGATAAAAAAGGTGGATACGCGATTGTAAGGCATATGCCCGGCAGTTCGCCGTTTTTTGCGCGAACCTATGCTCCTATTACCGAACTGGCCGAATATGCACCCGATATGAAACTGCTCGTAATGGACACAGCCAATCTTGAAGCTGAGGGTACAATGCAACTGGTTTCGGCGTGGCTGATCAAGTACGGCGACGAATTGAAGGGCCTGGTGCTCGCCGGCGACGGTTTCTCGATGACCGGGGCGCTGGAAGCGGTAAAGAAATCGGGAAGAAAAGATATTGTAATCGTTGCGGCGGGCAACAGCAAAACGGGAATGGACTCGATCAAGGCAGGCGATGCTCTGGCCATCACATATCAGTCGGCTGAAGGTGACGGCGCCATTGCCGTACATGCCGCTGCGGAGTGGTTCGAAGGTAAAAAACTGGAACCGGTGCGGTATCTGCCCAAACATGTTATCACGCAGGCCGATGTCGATGATTTTATGCCGGCTCAATGGTAGTATTTTAAGCATAAGAGAGATTAAAAATGTTGCATGATCCCAGTCATCATACGCTGCCGCCTGTGGCCCATGAAATCAAGCTGTCGCAGAAAGACACAGATATCCTGCGCCGTTTAGCCGGTGAGGTTGCCGGGATTGCCTCTAAGAATGTACATAAAGAAAAAGCCCGGTTGTGGACAAAGCTGAATGACCTAAAGTCGGAAAGACCGATGGTCTGGATCAACGAGATTTGTTGGAACGAGATGAATGTCAATGATGAGCTGATTCTCGAGGCCGAACATCCCTGGGCACGGGACCAGGAAGATTTGTTGAGAAAAACCATTTACCAGTGGAAACATCTGCCTGCCGATATGGTCATCAGCAATTTTATTACCTGTCCTCTGGCTATTCATAGCACGGATTTCGGAATCATCGAAGACGTGGATATTGTCAAGACCGATGAAACGAGTGACGTTGTTTCGAGGCATTTCAATATCCAGATCAAAGAGCCTGATGACCTCGAAAAGATTAAGATGCCGATCATTACCCACAATGAAACGGCGACTGAATACCGCTACCAGGCGATGTGCGAGGTGTTCGGTGATATCATGCCGGTTAGAAAGGTCGGCCAGACGCATATATGGTTCACACCGTGGGATTATCTGATTCGCTGGTGGGGCATTGAGGAGGCGATGATGGACATGATCCTCCGGCCTGATATGGTCAATGCCGCCGTATCGAAAATGGTCGATGCCTGGATGGCCGAACTGGATCAGTTTCAACAGATGAATCTTCTTTCGCTGGATAATGCCAATGAACGCGTTGGCTCCGGAGGATATGGATACACCGACCAGTTGCCCGGCAATGACTATGATCCTGATTATGTACAGCCGCACAATATGTGGGGATGTTCTAACGCGCAGATATTCTCCGAAGTGTCTCCGAAAATGCACTGGGAATTTGCCCTCAAGCACGATATGCGATGGCTCGAGCTTTTTGGCTTGACCTATTACGGCTGTTGCGAACCGCTCGATAAGAAGATGGACATCCTGCGCAGGATACCGAACCTTCGAAAAATATCTGTCAGTCCCTGGTGCGATATTGACCGAACGATTGACGAAATCGGAGCAGATTATGTTATCAGCCATAAGCCAAATCCGGCAATACTTGCTGAAAGTCAGTGGCGGCCGGAAAAAGCCCGTGCCGATATCCGCCAGGTGCTTGAAAAAGCCCGTGGCAAATGTCATATTGAATTTATCATGAAAGATATTTCAACCGTTCGCTACGAACCTCAACGGCTTTGGGAATGGGCTGCAATTGCAATGGAAGAAGTTGAGAAATAATAATGTCTTTCACTTCACGGCAAAGAGTCTTGGCGGTTTATGAATACGGAGTTTATTCCTGAATGGAGGTATAGAACAATGAAACGATACGGATCGATAATCGGAGTAAGAGAAGACAAGATCGATGAGTATAAAATACTACACGCCGCAGTCTGGCCCGAGGTTCTGGACATGATCAAGC
>JBARRE010000803.1:0-2420 GCA_049644065.1 Sedimentisphaerales bacterium
CCACGTTGTAGGGACTCCTCAGGCCGATGCCAATATCCCATTCGTTCCATATCTCGTACAGTCGGACGTCGTTGCCGAAATGCCGCACGACGAACTCGGCGTACCGGCAGAATCCCTCAACAGCCTCAGCCGAACGGGGACGGTCGCCGTCATCGTATAAGCGATTGGAATAATCCAAAATCAGCATCACATCAAGACCCGCCTTACTTGCGCTGCGTACGTAGTGATCGAGCCGCTCGGGCATTGCCAGCTTGCCCTTTTCCCTCTCGATAGCGGACCAGCCGACCTCATCACGGATCGCAGCGATCCCGGCATTCTTCATACTCCGGATGTTCATCTCCACGATTCCTTTGTTCTGGCTGAAGTGAGTGCAGACGCCGACATGGAAAGAATTGCCCGTTTTCAGAGCGGCCGGTGACCTGTCGGCAAACACAGCGCCATTCAGGCCGATAGCCCAGACTAAAAACGCCACAATCAGTGATTTGAAAATTTCAGTTCGATCAACCACAGATTTCTCCTAAATTTCAAAGCGAAATGATAGCAGAAAGGAACCGATTTTGCCAGGCTTTTCTCACGATAGGCTGTTTTCGCCGCTACTTCTCAATGCGCAGCCTGATCTTGTCGGCCGAACGGGTGTGCCGGCCAACCGAGCCGTTTTTTATGCCGGCCGCGATTTGCATGAACCTCGGCACCGTGTAATCGAAGAACTGCCTGTAGCTTTCGCAGAAATAGCTTTCTCGTTCGCCGCCGCGTCCGAACTCGGAGGGCCTGTCCTTGTAAAAACAATATTTGCAATCGATGTTGCATTCCGAACCGGAAGGTTTGATTAGGAGCGTAAAGGGCTGTGTCATCTTTCCATCATCCTGTGCTTTTGCAGCCACTCTTTTGCCCATCGCCCGGCTTGTTCGGCTGTGTGCAATGTGCCTTCGAGCTGGGCTATATACATTTCCTCGGCCAGTTGCCCCAGGGCAGGCCCCGGAACGGCGCCCAATCGAATCAGGTCGTGGCCATTGAGCAGCGGCTCGGGTTGCAGCTCGACGTCACCAAGCTCGTTAATTCTTTTACGCAAGGCGATTAGCGCAGCAATGCTTTTCCTGCCGTGACCTTCGGCTTTTTGAATGGCCCTTTGCAGTTCGTACAGGTCCCAGAAATACGGCTGGGCGAGAAGCTTCTTTAATTCAGCTAAAGACATCCTCGCATCGAGCAGCTTGCCCCTGTTTGCTAACAGGAATTTTATATGTTTGTTCTGGTTTCTGCTTAGTTTCAGAATCCGGCAGCTTCGGACGGCAAAGTCATTCTGACAGCCGGCAAAAAAACAGGCCAGCGCCAGGGCAAAATCGACTTTCCTTCGCAATTGCCCTAAAACACTAATCCCCGATTTTGCCTGCTCGCCCGTAAAACCGGGAAAAATCACCTTCGCCAAGCCGCTCTCTATCAGCATCGACGCCCCGGCGGCACGATTCGGATGGATAAGGATACCTTCCAATTCCATCGCGATACGTTCGCCGCTTATGTGGGCGATTTTTTTTGCATTGCGGCATACGGCCGACCACGTTGACGATTCTATTGCAAAATCAAGCTGGGTGGAGAACCGTATCGCCCGCAGCATTCGCAGGTAATCTTCGCCGAACCGCTCGGCGGGTTTGCCGATGGTTCGCACTATCCTGCTCTTGAGGTCGGCCTGTCCATCTACGTAATCGATTACCTTTTTTTCCAGGGGATCGTAAAACATGCCGTTGATTGTAAAGTCTCGCCGGCCGGCATCTTCCGCTGCGGTGGTAAACTCGACCGAACCCGGGTGCCTGCCGTCGGTATAGCCGGTTTCGGTTCTGAACGTGGCGACTTCCACCTGCTGGCCTTCGATTAGAACAATCACTACGCCGAATTTCGCTCCGACCTTCAACGTGCGCTTGAATAATCTTATCACATCCTTGGGTTGTGCATCCGTAGCGACATCATGGTCCTTGGCGCGCCGTCGAAGCAACATGTCACGCACGCAGCCGCCGGCCAGCAGGGCCTGGAATCCGTTTCGCTGCAAACGCTTTATTACTTTGATTGCCGCCTGTCTGTTTGTCATTTGCTTCGTCTCGTATTGTGTATATCGTATGGCGTAAACCGGCGGTAAAACCGCCGGCTAAATATTGAAAGCTAAGCGCTTTCACATTCTCTTTTCGTCAATATACTCACCGCCATCGTGCCCCATTTTCGCCGCTCGACGATTTTAAACTGTCCGTATTGTTCCAAAAGTGTCACATCGCCGCTGGTCCTGACTACGACAATTCCACCTGCCGTTACTTGTTCATCCAATACATCCAGCAAGCCGCTCAAAGCCGAGCCGGCCCCCGCACTTTTTGCCGCCGCATAAGGCGGATCGACAAAAACAAGATCGTACTTCTCTGAACCGTCGCCGACTGGAGCCC
>JBARRE010000804.1:0-2220 GCA_049644065.1 Sedimentisphaerales bacterium
GTGGTGGCGGCGGTGGTGGCGGCGGACGGCGCTACTAACAACTCGCCCGGGCATTTGCTGTTGCTCAGGTACTTTGTGACGAGACAAGGTTTTCGTATTCAACGCCGGTAAGGCGGTGTATCCGCTCACTGTATGTTCTTCGTGAAACGCAGGTGGCTTCCCGGCATGGGTTCGTCATGTGACGAGACGGTAAGATACGCCAATAGGATGATGAGGACGGGAACCAGCAGCCAGCTTACCCAATGTCGGATGCCGGGTCTCCAGAATTGATCGGAGGCGGCAATCTGCGTTTCGGATTGGGATCTGGATTTGCCTGATAAGCCCAGCACTGTCAGGGAACAAATTCCGCCGGTGATCCAGAACGTTACATGTACGAAGAATACTCCCTTCCCGGCCATGGCCGGGAGGGCCTGCGTGAAGGCTCCGACAACGGCAATCCAGAGAATAACAAGGAACAATAAACGGCCTCGTCCGAAATCGCTGGAGGGCGCCAAAGGCAAATCCTGACGGTGACGTCGGACGATTGCCGTTAATATCATTGCCGAGAGTATAAGCCCGACAATTAAAAACCACCATTCCGCCCGGATTCCGAAAAGGTGTTCCGGGATGTGTTTACCCTTTGCCCAGTTAATGACATTTTTATGCAGGTTGGCCCACATCATTATGATAAGCAAAAACAGCAGTCCAATGGTATTGAGGTTTCCGCCGCTCTGATCTTCGTCCGGCGGCATCAACTTCGGCCTTAAACGTCTAAGGAATGCCAGGCCAACTCCTATACCCATAATCAATCCGAAAAGCTGCTCCATCCATTTCCAGTAGTCCAGGCCCTGAAGCACATCAAAGCGGCCGATCGGCCCCCACTGGGCGCGACCGAGCATCTGCACAAATCCCCCCACGGCAAAACCGATCCCGCCGGCCAGGAAGCCATAGAGCGTTACATTTAACGCCGCCCGATTCTGTTGACGAATCAGATAAAACACAATAGCGACGAACAGACCAACACAACCCGACCAGTTATCGCTGCGAGGCGGGGTCATGTGCAGCCCCAGCAGGCAGGTCAGGATTATGTATCCGGCCCACCAACCGCCGGCCAGCAGCATGATAAAAAAGCAGGCCGGCCGACTGCGAGGGACGATAATTGCGTAAACGCCGGCTACAAGCAAAGCGGACAATGCCGCGACCCAGTCGGTGTCATTCAAATACCATGTCTCCGCAAGCCACCCGGTCAAGCCGCTAAAGTCCATAGCAAACCATACGAGCCACAACACCACCAAAGGTCCCGCGAAACGCTCCAAATATGAGCGGGATTGAGTTACACTAAGCGCAAGTATGGCCGAACCAATCCCGGCCCACAATCCTCCGATCAGGAACAGGCAGCCGTAACCATAGGCGACGTCCGGCAGCGAAGAGCTTGCCGTGTAGCCGATTACCCGTCCGTAGCTCATCTGCCCGCCAAACGCCCACCCGATAGCGCCGCACATCGCCATAATGGTCGAGCGATGCCACCAGTCCCGCCTGCCGGAGGCCAGGCAGATTGAAAGGCCCAACAGCGCGCCTGGAACCATCGCGCCGGCCTCATGGCCGTAGTCGCCGCGAAAGCCCCATCCGACCGACATGGCCAGACCTGACAATACAATACCGATTAACGCCAAATCAGATTTGCCTGTTTTCGTATCCATTCTTAGCAAAACTCAGTAAAGCGAAGAATCTTTACCGCATATAGCCGGACGCGTTTCGGATGTTCCACGGAGATTCAAGCTCCAATTGGTTCAGCGTCGCTTTTTTGTTTGAATCGGTTTTTCGCCGTACAGCCTGGGGACGAACATATCGTCTTTGGTCAATCCGCACTGCTCAGCCACGTCGAGCGAGTATTCCAGGTGCCCCAATTCTCTGCCGCCGTTGTTGGTCCCGAAGGCAAACTTCGCCCCGGCCTGTTTTGCCAGCTTGATGAATTTCACGCTGGGAATGCGATACCTGGCGTTGATTTCAATCGCCACGCCGTTCTTGACGGCGGCCTGAGCTACCTTCCGCATCCGCTGCTGTGTCCAAAGCTCGTCGTATCTCTCAGTGATCACGGCAGGCAGGAACGTCGGATTTACGAAGATATCTATCGGCTCGTCATCGAGTATAGTTACGATCTTGCCGACGTACATATCCATGAACTCCTGCTCGTCGGCGATGTACACTTCGTTTGCCATCCACAGCCGGGTTCGCCGGCCC
>JBARRE010000805.1:0-6750 GCA_049644065.1 Sedimentisphaerales bacterium
TGCTTAATCGAGATTTCAATTACAAAAAATACCTCAAGACTCTTGAATCACTCAGCTTTAGCCTGACTCGCACATTCAGCGGTGCTTACTGTGAACCTGTTGGAGCATTCAAGATTCAAAATAATACTCTGGCGCCGGCAAAGAACCGTTTAATATGCCCCTGGAAACGTAGCGACCAGCCGGGATATGCTAACGGCGGAAATAAGTTTGACCTGACTAAGTGGGATCCGGCTTATTTCAAACGCCTCCGAGACTTCGTTAGCGATGCATCCAGACGCGGCGTTGTCGTCGAACTGGTGCTTTTCTGCCCCTTCTACAAAGATGATATGTGGAAACTCAGTCCGATGAACGCTGCTAACAACATTAATAGTATCGGCAATATGGAACGCACCGAGGTTTATACGCTCAAATATCCCAGGCTGTTGGCCGTGCAGGATGCGATGGTGCGCAGGATAGTCGAGGAGCTGAAGGACTTCGATAACCTTTATTACGAAATCTGCAACGAGCCCTACTTCGGCGGAGTGACGCTGGAATGGCAAGCGCATATAGCCGAGACCATCGCTAAAGCTGAGGCCAATTTCAAAGCCAAACACTTAATCGCCCAAAATATAGCAAATAAGCACAAAAAAATAACCGATCCCAATCCGCGAGTGTCGATTTTCAACTTCCATTACGCCAAGCCTCCCAATACGGTGACCGACAATTATGGCCTGAACAGGGTGATAGGTGACGATGAGACGGGCTTTGCCGGCAGTGAGCCAAAGCCATATCGGCTTGAAGGTTGGGATTTCATCATTGCCGGCGGAGCAGTCTACAGCAATCTCGACTACTCATTCAGCGTCGGTCACGAAGACGGCACGGCAAAAATCAACGCCCCAGGCGGGGGCGGAGCCATATTGCACAAACAGTTAGGCATTCTGAGCGATTTCATCAACGGTTTCAACTTCATCAAAATGAAGCCCGACAGTTCAGTAATCAAGGGCGGGATACCGGACAAAGCAACCGCCCGTGCATTGGTACAAAAAGGGCGTGCTTACGCCGTTTATATCAATGGCGGCAGTAAGGCACAGTTGCAGGTGGAACTACCTAAGGGCAAATACACAGCCGAATGGATAAATACAAAAACAGGCAAAACCGATAAAAATGAAACGATCGACCACCCCGGCGGCAATCGAACATTGAAATCGCCAAAATATCAGGATGATATCGCACTTCGAATACTACGGTCGGATTAAGATCGTCTTATATTTACTTTGTAGCCCGACTTCCGGGTCAATACCGGGAATACTCCCCTTTGTAGTGTGCTTGTAAGCCGACGGAAAACCTCGCAAGCTATAAATTCGTTGATTTTCTGTACCAAGGATGTATACTTTTGTAATATGGATAAAGTGATAGATTCTTATCTGGAAGAAAAAGAAATGGCGAAAAAAAGGAGGTTTTCATTGTGCGGCTAAGTAAGGCGATATTTACGATTGTATTTACCGGCATGATTCTGGGCAATTTGAATGCTCAGCAGACGGGCTCTGATGATATCTCACAATATTATGGGTTCGAGGAAATAGAGGTCATCAAACTGGACTGGGGGATAAAAGATCTGCGGGTAGCCGATTTTAACGGTGACGGCCGAAATGATATTGCCCTGACCAATAACAGAAGGGCCAGAATCGAGCTGCTTTTGCAGAAAGAAGCGATCGGGCCGGGCGAGAAGGACGTTGCGATTGATCCCAATGACATAGACATTAATGCAATCACCCCCCCTACTCGATTCGAGCAACAGAACATTGCCGTCTCCCAGAAGCTGCATAACCTGGTCTGCGGGGATTTGAACTCGGACGGGCGGATGGATCTGGCTTTTTATGGTGAGCCGAAGGCTCTGTATGTGTTGCTGCAAAAGGCTGATGGGGCCAAAACGGATAAGCCGCCATCGATGAGCTGGCCAACAAGGAAAAAGATAAATATTGATGATGGCCTGCCGACTTCCAATGCTTTGGTATGTGCTGACCTGAGTAATGACGGTGCCGACGATTTGGCCCTGGCCGGCCGCGACAGCATTTATATCATCGTCCAGGCAGAGGACGGCTCTTTGGCCGAACCGGTAAAATATCCAACATCAGCACAAACCCTCGGTGTCGAAATCGGCGATTTAAACGGTGACCATATAAATGACCTTATCCTTGTCACAAACGATATGGAAAAGCCGCTGCACGTTCGATTCGGCCTCAAGACAGGACAATTGGGTCCGCAGTTGCAGTTTTCTACCGAGAGGCCGTTTGCACTAATGCTGCATAATATAGACGGGGCCAACGGGGATGAGGTCCTGACTGTTGACAGTCTGAGTGGACGGCTTATCTGTTATCAATTTGCCGCTGAAAGCAGGAAAGATGCCGACTGGCCGATTCTGTTTTATCCTCTTGCTTCGGGACAGGAAGATACGAAACGCGATTTGGCGCTCGGTGACGTCGATGGTGACGGCCTGGCCGATGTTACGATAAGCGATCCCGGCGCGGCCGAGCTGATTCTCTATAAGCAGACGGCAGGGCTTGGGCTGGCCGAGCCGGTTAGATTTCCCGCTTTTGCTGATATTACGAGCTTGTCTGCAGTGGACGTTGACGCCGATGGGAAAACCGAATTGGGCGTTTTGAGCCTGAAGGAAAAGGTCATCGGCCTAAGTGAATTTGAAGATGACAGGTTGTCATTCCCAAAGCCCATCGGCGTGACGGGTGAGCCGGTGGCGATGGAACTGGCCGATGTCGACGGCGACGGCAGGATAGATTGCCTTTACGTATCCAGAAGCGATGACGACATTAGAACTCTCAGAGCGGTTTACGATCTTACTGCAAGCGAAAAAGCCGGCCGGGATGAACTTGCTTTAGAGCTTAAAAAGTTAACCTCTAATCCGGATGGTATAAAAGTGCTTGATGTCGACCAGGACGGCTTGCTGGATATCCTGATATTTGTCAGTTATGAACCGCCCATACTGGTTCGCCAGGTAGAAAAGAACAAATTCCAGGTTGTTGATTCACCGAAAGCCCAGAGCAGTTTGATCAAAGATGCGAACCTGCGATCTATTTCCGTAGCCAATGTGGACGGCAAGGCCGGCGATGAGCTGCTGGTGGCGCAGAAGAACTTCGCAAGAAGCCTGTTTTTTTCAGAAGGACAGACCTGGAATGTGGTTGACCAGTATAATGCCAAGAGTACGGAGAACCAGATATTGGCTGTTGCCGCTTTCCATCTCGACGCCGGGAGTCCGGCGGACAGGCCCTCTATTTTGCTGCTGGACGGACAAAAGGGCCAGCTCCAGATTCTCAAAGCCGGCAATGACAAGACCTACCGGGTCGAAAAGGAATTGGATGTCGGAAACTTCAGCAGTGCGGCACATCTGAAAATGCTGTTTGCCCCGCTGACGGGCAACGAGGTTGAAAGCCTGCTGCTGTTCGACAGCAAGAAGTTCGCGCTTGTTACTCCGCCGAGTAACAAGAAGTTTGCTCAGAATCTGGAGCAGCAGTTCAGCTACGAGACAAAAATTAAAGATGGGATATATGGCAACCTTGCAGCAGGCGATATAAACAGCGACGGCCGGACCGACATTATCATGGTCGAGTACGGACGCAGTCACATCGAGATACTCGCGCTCGATGCCGGTGTTAAGCCTGTCCCGGCGATGCGTTTTAAGATATACGAGGAAAAAAGTTATCGCGATGCTAAAGGTCGCCCCAAGGCCAGTGCCGAGCCGCGAGAGTTGACGGTCGCCGACGTGACTGGTGACGGTAAAGACGACTTAGTCACCGTTATCCATGACCGTATAATTATCTATCCGCAAGATTAGCACTACTATTGGCGAGCCCTGGCTGGCCCTCAATAGAGATTATAGGAGTCATGCTTTTTTGGAGCGGAGCAAGTGATTTCCAGTTTTAGAATTACACAGCTAAAAGTATTGGCTATGGTTATTGCGTTTATCGGTGCAGTAACATGCATGGCTGAAAAGAGCACACAACCTGTACGGCCAACGGTTGCAGTCTTGTGGCTCACAGATGAAACGGGCGATCCGGAGGCTGAATATTGGTGCTACACGGTCACTAACTTGCTAAGAAGCAAGCTTAATGAAGCAAAGGCTGTCAGAATTCTCACATCTGATGCCGTGGGCTATGCCTTTGAACAATTTGGAATAAGCGCCGGCGCGGCTTTTGAACTCATCCAGGCGCAAAAGATGGGTGAGATGATTGAAGCACAGCGGATTGTATGGGGCAGCTACCGGAGAGAAAATGAACAGTGGAAGGTGCGAGCATACGTCCTGAACGTGGCAAGCGGGAAAACATCGGCTGAATTGATTGCATCTTCTGAAGACTGGTTTGAAATAGGTCAAATGCTTACTGGTCGGATTCTGAAATATCTTGGCGTCGAACCGACCGAAGAGGAATTGCAAAAAATAAATAGGCGTTGGACAAGTTCAGCGACTGCCCTGGAGTGGTATACTAAAGCATATGCATTTCAGAAAGAAGACAAGCCGTTATCGGAACAAGAAGAATTTGCTCGCAAAGCAATTGATGCCGACCCGGAATTTGCACAGGCACATCTTGCCCTGGCAGCAGTGCTTGGTAGTCAGGGAAAATACGTGCAAACTGAACAGCCCATCCGTCAGGCTTTGAAGTTAAGGCCCGACTCCGCAGATGTACATCTGATCCTGGGATTATCATTATTGTTCCAGAATGAAAATGAAGATGCAGAACGGGAAATTCATGAAGCTCATCGATTGGATCCCGACGATTCCGAACCGCTTATTCGTCTTGGACAGATATATATAGCGAAGGGAGAGTGGGACGAGGCGGTTTCTTTTTTTGAAAAGGCCAGATTCCTCGAGCCGACCAATGCGGGCATTCACGCTTCTCTAAGCCTGGCCTACGTTAACAAAAGTGACAGAAATAAAGCAATGATAGGACTGAAGGAAGCGGAACGGCTTAGCTCAGGGGACACTAAGGATCTAAATGCAGAGCAGATGATTTGCCAGGTCTATGAGAAGTTAGGTGAAATCCCTAAGGCAGTCGAGCATTACGAGAGATTTATAGCATCTGCAAACCGGGAGGGTGTGAATCCCAAAATGGTTGGATTTTTTAAGGAAAAAGCAAAATATTTAAAAGCAACACTCACGCTGAGTTATATAGAAGCTTCCATGCCGAAAATTTACACCAAGAGGTCATTGCAGGAAAAACTTCAGGAGCGGCTCACAAAGGACGAGTTGGATATGGTGATCAATCCTGTAGCCAGTAGCGCGGAGATGAAACGCTGGGCGGAGGAGTTGACCGAAGGCACTGTCACTGACATAGACAAGACCAAGGCAATCTTCAACGGCTTGACACGGCGCATTGAGATGGAAGGCGTACGCACACAACGCACGGCAAGGGAAGTATATGCTGCCTGGGATGAACCTGAAGTATCTTTCGTTTGTCAGGAGTATGCCAAGCTGTTTGTGGCATTAGCGCGAGATGTCAAGCTAAAGGCGTTTTACGTCCATGTGGAAAAGGACTACAGTGGCAAAGTAGTCCCTCACGACTGTGCAGCCGTTTTTATAAATGACAGAGCCTTGCTTGTGGATCCCACTTACCGCTGGTTTGGTGTGCCCCATAAAGACTTTGTGGTTCTCGACGATCTGCAGACTATCGCGCATCATTTCTTTCAGGTTCAGAACACACAACCCGATCAGGACGTAACGCTATGTCGGTTGGCTTCGAAATTGCATCCTGATTCAGCATGGGGCCAACTCCGTCTCGTCAAAGCACTGGGCAGGGCAGAGAAGTGGGACGAGGCCCGTACGACGCTGGATGTATCCTTACAATTGGAACCTGACCGTTGGGATGCTTATTTATTGCAAGGTCGATTTGCAGTCCTTGACGGCGATTTGGAGGTAGCGAGCGGTTATTTCCAAAAAGCTTTGGAACTGAATCCGGAAAGTGACCTCGCACACTATTTGCTTGCTTGCATCCTGAGCAAGCAAGGCAGGCTAAAAGAGGCACGCGAGGAGTTTCGCGCCTGCTTATGATATGGTCCGGAGCCCGGGATTGCTGAGACAGTGCTTCAGGCAATTGCTCAAATCAACGAGCTAATAGGTGTTGAACAAAGCGTACCCGAAACGGACGGATTGAAAGATAACCGCCCGGAGGAAAGTAGCTGAGATATTTGTAAGATGGTTGTTGAGAAAAATAAAGTTTTTGTCGCGCTGAGCGGCGGGGTGGACAGTTCGACCGCCACGGCAATATTGCAGCGGGATGGTTTTGACTGCGAGGGCTTGTTCATGATTACGAACGACAGTGCCCGCCATCCTCAGGCAGAGGCTCAAATGGTTGCCGGGGAATTGGGGATAAAGCTTCATGTGCTGGATCTTCGCAAAGATTTTGAGCGAATTCTTGAATATTTTTGTAGTGAGTACAGGAAAGGCCGGACGCCCAATCCGTGCGTCTTCTGCAACAGGTATATGAAATTCAGTAAGTTGTGGGACTTTGCGCGAAGTCATGGCGCCCGGTTTCTTGCTACCGGCCATTATGCGAGGATTCTCAATCGGAATAATAACGTGGGCCTGTATGAAGCTGCCAATCCTTCCAAAGACCAGTCCTACGTTTTATCGATGATTGAGAAAGAAATGCTGCCTAACATCATTCTTCCAATGGGAGATTATTCCAAGGATCAGACGCGGGAGATGGCGGCGAAATTCGGTTTACGCACCGCACAAAGTAAAGAATCGCAGGAGATATGCTTTAT
>JBARRE010000806.1:0-7636 GCA_049644065.1 Sedimentisphaerales bacterium
CATTAGTAAATCACCGCAAGAGTCTACACAATCGATCCGAAAAAGACCAAAGTCCGAAAATTCCTGCGACGCTGAGAATAAAACAAAGTCAAAAGAGCAAAGCGCAGCTTCCGGCACAATCAAGCAGGAGAACGAGCAGCAAAATATAGTACAGAACGGATTAGCTGAAAATTCTGTAGTCGTAGAACAAAGTAAAGAAGGTGGCGCTACGCAAATTGAGCCGAAAGCCGGCTGGCAACTTGCCCAAATTATCGCTAACACGCGAACCGGCAAGTCTCCTCCTGTCACCGGACATGCTGTAAAATCAGCCGAAATAAAACTTCTTCACACTACTGAAAAAGGCCAATTAGGACTCAAGACCGTTCTTCCTACAACATCTAATGGTCAAAATGGGCTTAAAGCCGTCTTGCCCGGCACGTCAAAGAGTACTCCTGCAGGCAAGAAACAGCCTGAGACGGGAAACAACACCGATAAGGTCTCTGTATTAGCCAAGACAATCGCTGAGACAAAATCCGTAACCGAAAAGGGAAGTACTAAAGAATTGGTGCCTGAAGTTCCTGCTAATACCGGCAAAAGTACGAACGTTTCCAGCGGAAAACCGGCGGTAGGGAATATCAACCTGGCGACAGTTCAGTCCAAAACCTCGGAAACGCAACCTCAGCCTGCCGGGATTAATCCGGAAAAGCCTGTGCCGACTGTAGAGACTGAGGAAAAAACAACCGCTTCGCAAACACTTTCGAAAGTGTTGAATCCCAACGGCAAAGAGACTGCACATACCGGCAATAATCTCTCGGAAAATCACGCCGCCCAAAAGCTGAATATAGCAGCGGTTCAGGTATCCACCGGTCAAGCAAAAGATCAGGGCACTTCAACGTCCAATAAGAACAGCTCTCAAGGCTTCGAACAGATGCTCTCGCATAATACTTCCCAAACTGTAATTACAGAGCAGACCCCCGCCGCGGCAAAGAACGCAACGACAGCCAATATGCCCGGCCAGAATTCTTCCAGCAATGTCTCGGCAGATATCGGCAAGCAGATTCTCGAATCTATTCACAGTTCCGTATCCCAACAAGGCACGGAAAAGCAGATTACAATCCGTCTCAACCCACCCGAATTGGGAAAGGTATCCATAACATTCCGGCAGCAGGACGCTGAGCTGACCGGCCTAATGGAGGTTAGTAAGGCACAAACCAGATTCGAGATTGAGCAAACGTTGCCGCAGATAATCCGCAACCTTGCAGATTCCGGCATTCAGATAAAGCGGCTCGAAGTTATGCTATCCAACGAGGAGCAATCAGGGCAAGGGACACTTGGAAACCAGTCACTGCAAAGCGGCGGAGCTCAGCAGCAAAATTCAGCAAATCCGGGGACGCCGGGAAACAACCCGGATTCCGACGAGAGCAATGACTGGTTAGCAAGCAATAACAGCTATGAGAACCTTTACGAATTGCAGGAGGGATTTATCACCGACGGCTCCATCGACATGTTGATATAAAATGCAATCGCATCGGGATTTGTTCTAAATGATGGGGCCGCTGGAATGATGAATTTCAGTTCGTGTCAGAATAGTCCAAGATGCCAGTCAACAGCAGGATAAGCAAAACAATGCAATGACGAAATATAACATATTGATAGTTTATGATGTTCGTGACTGGGCTTATCACTTTAGGGCGAAAGCCTTAATGAAATACGCGCCGGAAGATTTTTCTGTGACAATTTCTTCTTCATTTAAGGAATTATTACATGAAGAAGATTTTCATCTGGTTTTTTTCCTGCCTTACAGTCACGTTAGTCAATTGACGGAATATTGTAATCAGATCGGCAAAAAACCGGCAATCGTAACTTCCTTCAACGTCGGCTGGGGATATGCAAACAACTGGCTTGAGCAGGCGCGGGAATATTCCGATGCGGTTATCATAAGCAATTTTCAAATGTGGGACAAATCAGGACGATTACCGAATACTTTTTATTTACCCAACGGCGTAGATAGAGATATTTTCAAATACGAGGTCCCCGTCGAAAATCGAAAGCCCCGGTTTCTTTGGTGCGGTTCCGAGTTCCACAGGAAGATAAAGGGTTATGATGATATCCTTATTCCCCTAAGAGACAGACTGAAAAATCATGGTCTGGAGTTAGATTTAAGATTAATCAGCTCAACCAGCCGGATAAAATATTCCAGATACCAGATGGCCCGGTGGTATAACACCGGAACGGTCTATGTTTGTGCGAGCTTAGCTGAAGGCACACCAAATCCTGCTTTGGAAGCTGCTTCTTGCGGCTGCACAATAGTGTCCACGCCTGTTGGGAATATGCCTGAATTAATCGAGCACGGAATAAATGGCTATATCGTGAAGTGGGACGTCGAAGCCTTTCTGGAACATGCTTTGGCAGCGATAAATCATCAGGCGGCATTGACTCAAAACATGCTAAAGGCTATCGAGTCCTGGAGTTGGGCGGAAAGAAGTAAGGAGTTTTACAGTTTATTCAGAAAGTTGATTGAAATAAGATGTCCCCAATATTCAAAGAGTTGACGGGGGAGAGAAACTTTACGTTTTTCCGGGCTGAACTTTTCTACTTTCCCATTTGCGGCGGGCAGTCTCGATAGACTTCAGAAAACCCTCTTTGAACCTGCTCATCGAAAAACGCTCGATAACCGTTTTTCGGGCCTGCCGGCCCATTCTTGCCGCTAAATGTCGATCCTCCAATAACATTCCGGCATATTTACGCAGTTCATCAGGATCATCACTGAGAAAGCCGCTGACGCCGTGTTCAATAGGTGAGCCCGGGTGCCGATTGCCTAAAACGGGCATCCCCGCGGCCATTGCCTCCAGACTGGCCGTATTGTAACCGTCCTCAAGCCTTGGTTTGGCGGTATTAATGTAAAAACGATGAGACTGTAATATCTGCTTCAGATCGTTCCAATTTTCAGCAGCCATCACTCCCGGCATATCCGGATTATGCCCGACAAGCCGTACGGGGACCCCATCGAATGCCTTCTCATGGAAGTCCCATAACAAAATCTTCTTCCGGCTCTCAATAAAATTGCATATACGCAAACCCATAGCAAGATGCCCCGAATAGGGCAAATAATCATCTTCGCCAACCGCCAAGGGCACAATATCCTCAGTAAAGCCACACGATTTTCCCTTAAGCTCAGAAACAGCCACCGCGTGAACACCCGCCAGGCCTACATACTGACGCAGCATTTCTCTCATCTGTGGCGGCGTAATATTCGACTTTTCCTCGATAGCCCGTCCCTCAAGCGTGGAGTGAATGACCATAAGCCGCGGCTCAGGCCGAAATTTAATATCCAGCAAATCGGTTATGTTGTGAGTAATGATGCAATAGTAACGAGTCCGAGACTGAAGTGCTTGCGGCAAAGTAATCAATCGTGAATTGGGAGGCACCGGACGCATCTGCTCGTCCCAGGTTTGCTTGTACTTGCCTTTAAGGCCTACGATTATATCAAGAGCATAACCTAATACCCCGAGTTGATATACCCATGCTTCGTGGCAATTAAAAACAAGTAGTGTCTTATTGTTAGTGTGTTCTTCCTGGTTATGCATATATTACCCGGATAATATGCTATCATGAGACTCCGGGCAAGAATTATCCTTTTTAATCCAGACCTTTGCAGAGAAGAATTTTATGCGAGGTTTACAGACTATGCACCCACAAACTTTCATCGGAATCGCCCGATAATTTCGCAAAATCCCTCCTATTTTTTTGCTCTCTCCGGCAGCCCACCTATAATATCAGACCAAATTTCATCCGGATTACCGGGCCAACCGTTCTGAAGTGCTTTCCATCAAAGAAATTCCTCAAGTCTCTTCCATTCTGGCCGATAATGAGCATTGACAGCAGACTTTACGACATGCTCGTTGCATGTCCAAGTTAATATTTGGGGGCTTTTTGAAAAAGCCATAAAAAAAGATTTGTCTGGTACTAATTAAGTTAAGGAGTCAAAGATATGTTAGCAATTAGGAACAACATTATGGCGGCAAACGCTGCCCGCAATCTGGGCGTAAGCTACGATAATTTGGCTAAGTCGGTCGAAAGACTGTCGTCAGGTTTGCGCATCAACAGTGCAAAGGATGACGCAGCCGGCCTGGCTGTCCGCGAGTTGATGCGTGCCGACATCGCCGTGCTCCAGCAAGGCTCTCGTAACGCAATGGACGGCATCAGTATGTTGCAGACCTTCGAAGGTGCTATGGGGACTATGGATGAAGCCCTGATTCGAATGAAACAGTTGGCTGAACAGGCCTCTACTGGTTCGTATTCTTCCGCACAGCGAGCCATTATGGACAACGAGTTCATCGAAATGGCCGCAGAAATCAACCGTATCGCAGATTCAACGTCATTTAACGGCAACTTTCTGCTCAATTCTTCTGCCACGGTATCGATTGTATTCGGTGAAGCGACAGACAAAGTCGATATTACTGGTGCCAATATGACCAGCAGCGCTCTGAGTCTTACTACTGCAAGTCTCACTACTGCCGCCAATGCTCAATCTGCTCTGGCAACTATAGCTGACGCTATCACCGACAAAGACACCGCCCGCGCCATGTTCGGTTACAAGATGAACCGTCTGGAAAGCACCATATCGGTTATCAACAATCAGGCAGAGAACCTTTTGGCAGCCGAATCACGTATTTCAGATGTCGATGTGGCAACTGAAATGGCGACTATGACCAGAACCCAGGTGCTGGCACAAGCCGGCGTCGCTATGTTAGCACAGGCTAATGCTGTGCCTCAGATGGCATTGAACCTGCTCAGATAAAAACTACATTCGAATATTGAATGAATGACTTGCGGGGGAGATGACTGAGCAGCATACAGTCAGCCATCTCCCCGTAGGTTAAGCACCCAGAGCTTAGAATCATCAAATATAAAAGAACGGAGCGATACTATGAACGGAATCGCGGCATATCAAGATAGCGCGGTTACCACACAGAACAAAGGCCGCCTTATTGTCCTGCTTTACGACGGCGCTATCAAGTTTATGAGACTGGCAATCAAGGAATTAGAAGCCAACAACTACGAAGCAAAAGGACAATACATAAACAAAGCCCAGGATATTATCAATGAGCTCAATGCGGTTTTGGACATAAATGCCGGCGGTGAAATAGCTACCAACCTTCGTAAACTATATTGTTTTATGAATAGCCGCCTCTCCGAGGCCAATACAAAACGCGATCCTAAAATGATTCGCGAAGTAATTGAATTAATGGAAGAATTAAATCATAGCTGGAAAGCGATCACCGGCTAATCCAATAGAATTCTCATGTGGGGGAAATGTTATGCTCGAAGCAAAAGACATTATGACAAAGCAAGTCATTTGCATAAGGAAAGATACTCCGATACTTGAAGCAATACAACTGATGGCGGATAATAATATCACCGGCATACCTGTGGTAGAAGACGATCAAACCCTGGCCGGAATGCTGTCCGAACATGATGTCCTGAGATTACTCCATACTTATGACGACGAAAAAGACAGAACCGTAAACGATTTTATGACACAACCTGCCATCCACTTCGAAGAACACGAACCACTGCTGGATGTTTGCTACTGCCTGAGAGACAATCCCATCAGAAGAGTTCCGGTCACGTCAAACGGCAAAGTATCAGGCGTTATCAGCAGATCGGATATTCTCAAATGTATTCTTCAGAAATCGGATAACAGCGATTTACAAGCAGCAGGTAAATCGAAATAATTCGGCATAACAAAAACCGCTTTACTCAAGCTTAATACAATTTCACGAACACGTTTAGCCTAATTATCGACGGCCTCAAATATGAGGCCGTTTTTGTAATAAAAAACAGTACAGAGGCACCTGGCAAAAAAGAAGCAAAGTAATATTGACCTCACACCTCATCCGGCACAATCCAAGGTTTTCTGTAGTTGGCCTTCAGGTACCTGTCGGCCTCGGCATCATTCACAAACTTTTCGGTCGCCCCGTCATATTTCAGCTTGCGGTTTCCAACTCGATACGAGATGTTGGCGAGATGGCATAGCGCCATCGAACGGTGCACCTCTTCTACATCGGCCTTCGGCTTTTTGCGGGTACGGATGCAGTTCACGAAATCCTCAAAATGCGCATCGATGATACTGCCGAATTTCAAGACGGCAGGCTCCGAGACAACTGCCTTGCTTTGGCGAACACGAGCATCCCCCTCGAACACCTGCCATCCGCCGCCATGCCTGCCGAAGCACATAAATCCCTTGGTCCCGCATATCTCAACCTTTGTAGCACAGAAAGGCCAGTCGGGAAATTTGCTCTGGTCCTTCAAAAGAACGATGCGATGCATGTAAGGCGACCAGAGCGACGCTTCGAAAAGCAGCGTCAGCTTATCGAACTCGAAGGTTGTGAACTGCGTATCGGGCTGCTCCCTGCCGTCGTCGAAGTGATAGACTCCTCCTGCGCTGCAGACCGTCTCCGGGTAATCTTTACCAATCAGATATCGCACCAAGTCGATCTGATGAATCATGTCAGCCATAATGTAGCCGACATAGAAATCCCACAGCCTCCAAAACCATATACCCGGACGATAAGGCAGCATAGGCGATGGACCGCACCACAAATCATAATCAAGACCTTCCGGCACAGACTGAACATCTGCTACCTGAATTGGGCCTGATTCCTGCATGAGAAATACGCGGGCCAAATGGACGTCTCCCAGCTTTCCGCTGCGGATGTATTCAGCCGCTTTTTCGGTATAGGGAGCACTGCGGCTTTGAGTTCCGACCTGAACAATCCTGCGATACTTGCGTGCCGCCTCAACCATTTTTCTGCCGTCCCAGATGCTCAGCGAAAGCGGCTTTTCCACGTAAACATCTTTCCCCGCCTGACAGGCCATTATCGTTGCCAGCGCATGCCAGCGGTCAGAAGTGGCAATTACAATCGCATCGACCTCCGGATCGTCCAGCATCTTTCGAAAATCCTGAATAAATTTCGGCTTGTAGTCGTGGCTTTCAATCACAATCTCCGCCGCCGGTCCATAGCTTCGGGTATCAGCGTCACAAATATATTTGATCTTAATATCCGATCTTTTAACAAGACTTGTCAGAAGCGCTCGTCCCCTGCCGCCGACTCCCATAATTCCCAGAACCACCTTGTTTTGCGCCGCCGAACTTCTGCCCGCAGGCAAGACAGTAAGGCTCGTCGCTGCACCTATTGAACCTTTCAAAAATCTTCTTCGATTCATAGCTCCCATTTTCTTCTCCCATTCAGCAATAAGGTTTTTGCACTTTCTTTTCGCCGGTGCGCGGCGGTTGCGTCACCGGATTATTCCGCCGGGCTGATTGTAAGACAGACGACGGCACGAAGCACGGGTTTAGTCAGGTTAATGCCCAAGCGAGTGGGTAGTCTGCTGCCGCTGAGATCTTCCTCGATAGTCTCAGGCTGGATCTTGAAATCGGCGTCCGTAACCTCTATATCTACACGCAGGGCCTTGTCCTGATCGCGGATCATCAGCGATGAGGCTGATAGCTGTCGCCATTCATCGAACGTGACCAGGGCTGTGCCGAAATCACATGGTTTCGAGAAGACAACTGCGTCAGTCACTGTCAAAGAACCAGAAGCCTGGCGCGAATAGACAAATTTACGCTGAAGTTTTTCGAGTTCCGGCACAT
>JBARRE010000807.1:0-2949 GCA_049644065.1 Sedimentisphaerales bacterium
GGCCGATGAAATCAATGTTCTTGCGGATTGTGGCGATCAGGTCGCCCTCCATGATCTGCATGTGGTAAATGTCGTACAACATCTTGAATCGCGGCGAGTTTACGCGCCGGCACAACTCGAAGCCCCACGCGGATTTGTCGCACATGTAGCCGGGGTGGTTAACTCTGCTGTTGAGCAGTTCCATGCAGATAGTAACGCCGGAATCCTCGGCGATTTTGACTGCATCCTTGAGGATGGTATGGCAATTATCCATTCCTTCCTCGTCGCCGATTCCCTTACGGTCGCCGGCCATGCAGATTACGTTAGGCCACTTATACTCGGCCGCTGCTTTGATGTTATTTTTAAAATCTTCGAGGAATTTAGGATGCATCGATTTATCGTTAAGACCCTTCCTAATCGAGCCGGAGCCGGGCACCATCGTCGCGACCAGGCCATGCTTTTTGACCGCATCCCAGTCGCCGCGACCGACGAGGTCCAATCCCAGCAGGCCCATTTTGGCGGCCATAGAGGCTTCCTCCTCTCGGCTGAGCTTCATCTTCCGCAGGCAGCCACTGCATATAGACTGTTTGATACGTCCATTCTTCACGACTTTTTCTGTTTGGCCCCTCACAACCCGGGGCAATCCCGCCAACAAAGACGAGGCGCCGACAAATCCTGTCGCGATTGTGAGAAGGTCGCGGCGTGTAACAGAGCAGCTCTCGGCAGACTTTTGAATATCCAAACACCTGTTAATACGATTCATTTTATGTCCCTTTCTACAATTCAGCTTTTACAAAACATGATACAACCGCCGTGGACGAGCAGCACGTTATATCCACTCAGGCACACCGATAGCCATAAGTTCTCCAACTCGGTATTTACCAATCCAATTAATGCATCCTATCATTCAGATCATGGGGAGTCAACAAACGTTCGGCAAAGGTTTTTTAGTTGCCAGCCTATGCTAAATCAAGTATATTCATAGTGCTCGATAGTGAGTTTATGGATTAGATTACGCTGTTGCTCGATGAAAAGAAAAAGTTCCTGGGAGGCATAAGTTCGTCATGAGAATATATTGTAAGTTTCTGATTTTCATGTTAGTGGCTGGGTCCGTAGCTCAGGCCGGGAATTGGCCGCATTGGCGCGGGCCTTACTTCAACGGTTCGGCCGATGAAAAGAATTTGCCTTCAGATTGGAGCCAAACCGAGGGGATCGCCTGGAGCGTCGAGTTGGCCGGCTCTTCAGCCGCCACACCAATAATCTGGGCAGACCGGGTCTTTCTGTCTGGTGTCGATTCTGCCAAAGACGTGCTACTGGCGATGTGTTTTGACCGCACAAACGGAAATCTACTCTGGCAACACGAAATAGCAAAGGGAATCAGCCAGGACAATCGCAGCACCTATGCCGCTTCATCCCCGGTAACCGACGGCAGGATCGTGGTTTTCTTCTACGCCAACGGCGACCTCGTGTGCTTCGACATGAACGGTAATCGTCAGTGGGCGCGCAATCTCCATGACGACTACGGCGAATTCGCATTCCAGTGGACTTTCAGCAGTAGTCCCACACTGTTTGATGACAGACTGTACGTGCAGGTGTTGCAGCGGGATGTGCCGGTGCGAGGTCGTGGGCTGACAGACAAAAAAAATGAATCGTACATCCTGGCTGTGAATCCTGCTACCGGTAAAGACCTGTGGCGTCAGATCCGCCCAAGTAAAGCCGTAGCCGAATCGCGTGAGGCGTTTACCACACCGATTCCTTGCTCGTTCGGCGGTCATAAGCAATTGCTGGTTGTTGGCGGCGATGCACTGACCGGACATGATCTTGAAACGGGCAAAGAAATATGGCGATGGGGCACCTGGAATCCAAAGCGCATCAGACATTGGCGGCTGGTTCCCTCTCCGGTTGCCGGTGAAGATATCGTTCTTGTCTGCGCACCCAAGAACGATCCAATCTACGCAATCCGGCCCAGAGGAACCGGTGTGTATGACGACAGTGCCATTGCCTGGGTTAGCCGGGACGTTCGAGAAATCTCTTCCGATGTTCCCACTCCGGCCTTCTACGACGGTGATTTCTTCGTCTTGAGCGACCTGCGGAAATGCCTGTCGCGTGTGGAGCCCGGTACTGGCAAGGCAAAGTGGACAATCCAGACGCCCGGCAATGCGAAATACGAAGCTTCGCCGCTTGCTGCCGACGGAAAAGTTTACCTGATCAACCAAGCTGGAGAAGCTGCTGTGGTCAATGCAGCAAACGGTGATGTCCTCAAGGTGATTTCCATGGACAAAGTCAGCGGTCAGCAAGTCGTTCGCGCATCTATCAGCGCTGCATACGGCCAGCTATTTATACGTACGACACACCGATTATACTGCGTAGGTAAGTGAACTCAATTTGACACAAGTGACATTTCCAGCAGAAGTGGAGAAACCGTACTCCATAGCGCTCAGGGTAAATTTAGCCATACGAACCTTACGATCTATAGCCTATTCTCACGTGCTCGCATTAGGCAACGCAGTAAGATTATGCTATGCTATCGGGGAAGTACGGGCTTGTCAAATTGTGGCCGGACAAATAGAATCGGGAATTGACCACTATGAAAAAGCAAAATATCAAAGAACTTATCAAAGTCAGCAAAGAAGTAATTGCAGATGGTTCACTGGAAAACGGGGCAATTGTCGCCGCCAATTCGGATAAGGCTATCTATCCGGCGACAACCCAGGATTACAGGTACGTTTGGATTCGAGATGCGGCGTATGTGTGTATGGCTGCCGATCTGCTGAGACTAAGGGACATCCCGGAAAGGTTCTATGACTGGTGCCTTAATCGAGCCGAGGATTTTAAGGAAACCGGGTTTTTCTCCAACGCATATAATGTCAACGGGACTATTCACGGCACATTGATACCGCCCAATGAGCCGAGAGTGCCTCGGCATCTGCGAGAAAGTTGCATCGATCTGATACACTGCGGAACGCAATT
>JBARRE010000808.1:0-4864 GCA_049644065.1 Sedimentisphaerales bacterium
CGGGAGTGACACAGGCAAAGGCATGCGCCGAGTCTGCATCAAGCGTCTCGCGAATCATAACGCCGGCCTTGGCCCAGTCATTCGTGTTCTGGACGCTGTCGACTCTCGCGATAATCGAGCCGGCGCCAGTGAGCATCTTGTAAGCGAAGTGGAACTCATCGGCTTCCACGCCATTCACGTTCCAGATATCCGCGCCGGAGGCGGTCATCGTATAGGTGCCGGCCGGACCCTCGACGAAACTGCCGACAGATCCCGGATAGCCTCTGAACCAGATTGACAATTCCGTGACGCCTTCTTCTGTCCAGTCACGCGGGGCGGTCAATTTCAACTCTGTCTCCGAATACTTCGCGTAGCCCTGCTTGTTGTTGTCGTAGGAAAGCGGCATCGACTTACTGCCGCCGTGGACGATGGTTTCCTCGGCATAGGAAGCAGTGGTTTCGTCACCGACAGACGCGCCGGTACCGTTGCCGGCAAAGTAATCAGCGGTGCCCGGCGTGCCGTAACCAAGCCCATCGTGCCACGAGTACCATATCTGGTTGTCGCCGGCGTCATAGTCCTCGAAATCGTCTATGACAAAGAAGTCACCCGTCGTAAAGCTCCAGACGTTGCCTGCCCAGGGACTATCGGTACTGGCGCCGTTGACTTCATCGATCCGCCAGTAGTACGCCGTATTCAACATGAGTGTACCGGGATCATAGCTCTCTTCCCCGAGCGCCTTTGGCCCCTTGTACTCAGGTGAGGCTGTTGTTGCATTCTTGACTGCATCTGCATCCGCGCCGAAATACACCTCGTGCGAAGCGGCGACAGATCCCGCATCCCACCTAAGAACCACCGACGGCTTTACATCCACAGCGCCATTGGCCGGATTCGGGCCGCTGGCGGCGCCCAAAGTCGTGAAGCTCCAGATATCGCCTTTATGCGTAGCGGCGCCGTCGAACTCATCAACCCGCCAGTAGTAAGTTTTAGCCAGATTAAGCGGACCGGGATTGTAAGTCGTACTGCCGTGGGGAGTGCCCATGGCAGCGTTGTTTACTTCGTCAAAATCTTCGCCGAAGACTATATAGTGCAATTTTGTACCGAAACCTGCCGTCCAGTTAAGCTTCATATTCAGTTCCACAAATTCGGCACCGTCGGCTGGAATGGGACTATACGAAGTCTTGGGTGGAATCGAGAAGCTCCAGACGTCGCCCTTCCAGGGACTGTTCGGCTCGGCGTCGTTGACCTCGTCGATTCGCCAGTAGTAGGTTGTGCCCGGGACAAGGCCGTCCGGATATGCAAAGCCGGGAAAACCGGCAACATAATATTCCGCAGCCTGGTTGCCTCGGAACGTATCGCCGGCACCGTCATTGACATCACTGAAATTGTCACCCAGGTACACATCGTGCGAGGCCGCAAAATACCCCGCCGACCAGCTTAAGCTCAACCACGTATCCGGATACATCGCGCCGCTGGGCGGATCGGGATTCCAGGCCTTTGGACGAGCCGCCAGCTTTCTTATCTCGGGCGCCGACAGCACCCGGTTGTAAATGCAAACCTCATCCATCAAGCCCTCGAAATAACCATACGCCATTCCGCCGAATTGAATAGGCGAATTCACTATCGCCCTCGGAGAGCTAAGGCCCGTATGAACCGCACGACCATTAAGGTAAATCGTCGGTTGTTTGTTATCGTAGACTATCATGATGTGATTCCAATCGTCTCCAAGTTCTGTCTCGTATACAGCAGTCGCAGGCATATAGTTGCTTCCATGCTCGTAAACGACAATGCCGTTCGTTCCGAGAGACAGTCCGGCTCCTGCGTTTGCGTCTCCTCCGTGCTGCGGATCAAATGCATACCTTTGATTATTTACTCCGCCGGTACTGGTTGTATTCTGGGGATCTATTTCGTGTGTAGCCGGTGTTTTGAACCATCCCCCGAAACTAAACGTGTCGGTTGGCCTTCCGGTTATTCCTACTACAATATAATCGTCCGCTCCATCGAATCCCAGAGCGTAATCCACTTGGCCGGCTTGCTGATAAAGTACACCATTGAAAGGCGTGCCGTCATTATGATTATCACTCTGATCGAATAACGTCCCACTTGCTTCCTCGAACTTCCAGAAGCCGACAAGAGAAGGATCGGCGGCAATTGCCGTACTCGTCAGAATCAAGACCGGCACAAAAACAGAAGATATGAGATAAATCAATTTTCGGCACATAATAGCTCTCCTTCAAAAAAGGTTGGTACAAAGCGACCGGCAAGGGTCATTTCTTTATAATTCGTTTTGTCCATATATGCGGCGGATACTATCTCTGTGGTTTGCTTGTTGCCTCCTTCGCCTGATAGTCGGAAAATCCAGGTAATTCACAAATTCCAACAATTCTACTTATACCATATTGATCGCCTCCTCGTCAAGAAGAATCCATATCTGCAAAGAAAGCTGGAATCATGGGTCCTGTTATGGTATTCTTTATATAATAAGTCCGGCCAATGCTTTTCAGGAGGCAACAAGTTGGAAAAGAGAACAGCCTTCACGTTAATTGAGTTGCTGGTAGTGATTGCCATGATAGCTCTTCTGCTTTCGATTCTGATGCCCGCCCTGAGGGCCGCCAAAGACCAGGCCAAAAAAACTGTCTGCACCGGACACATCAAGGGACTCGTACTTGCCGTGAGAATGTACGTGGATGACTACGACGGTAAAACGCACGACTCGCCGAATTACGGTCTTTGGGATAATGCATGGCAAAAGCCAACAGTTGTGAAGAAATACGGCCCGAATGATGGAATGGCCTACTGGGGGGTTGCCTACGAACCGTACGCCAAGAACAGGAAAATCTTCCGCTGCCCCAGCACAAAACGCGTGGATGACTGGCCCGAAGACGGCCCACCCTGGGGTCTGCCGTCGCAAGTATACTTCAAATATTGCTCGTACGGCCTCAACGGTTACATCACAGACAAGAAAATCGACCTTGAATTCAAACATCATAGCGAAGTAATTGCTTTTCAAGACCATATCGAGCAGCTTCTGGATGACAACGGAGACATGTTTCACATTCGGCCCGGAGACAACATCAATCTGCCACAGTGGCGCAACGGCGGAACACTGGGCAACTTTCCAGAGGCGGTTCAGGAATGTTTTCGCCACCGCGGCGTATCCATGACCTCCTGGCTGGACGGCCATGTCACGGAGATAAAGGAAACCACCGGCGAGGATGTCTACCGCAAATGGTACACGGGCCAGTCAAATCCCTGATATGACCGCCACGCACAATCGCATACGAAGTTGAATTATCTGAAGTTTAATTTTTCGCTAAACCGGCAGCCTTTTTTCTCTTCATACAGGGACAAAATTGTGTATTATGATTGCTTCGTTGATATGAAGTACAACGGATTGCGATAAGGTTTGAGAATATCCGATGTTGAAAATGACTTGGTTAAATGAGAGGTATGCAATGAAGCGTTTTATTATCCCCGTATTATTTTGTTTATTCATTGTCGGCATGTCGGGGTGTACGAAGCCTGTCGAAATCATCGCACACCGCGGAGCCTCGTACCTGGCACCGGAAAATACCATGGCCTCTGTTAAGCTTGGCTGGGAAAAAAATGCCGATGTGGAAGTGGACGTCTATCTGACAAAGGACAATAAAATCGTCGCCATTCATGACGAGACCACAGAGCGGACGGCCGGGACGGATGTGAATGTCGCCGAGACGACCTCCGAAGAGCTGCGCAAGCTTGACGTGGGAAGTTTTAAGTCTGAAGAGTACGCCGGCGAGCAAATCCCTTTTCTTGCCGACATTGTCAAAACAATCCCACGCGGGCGAAAACTCTACGTCGAAATCAAATGCGGACAGGAGGTTCTGCCCTATCTTAGAGAACTTCTGGCAGAGAGCGGCAAAATGTCTCGAATCGTCATCATCGGATTCGACCTGGAGACTGTGGTGATGTCAAAAGAAATGATCGACGTTCCAACATATTGGCTCAAAGGAACCGAAAAGATCAAGGAGACCGAGCAATGGATTCCTCACGATCCGCAGCTTGTTCAAACGGCAGAGAATAAAGGCCTCGATGGACTTGACGTTCATTATGCCGGCGTTACGAAGGAGTTTGCCGATGCCGTCAAAGCTTCGGGCCAAAAGCTCTACGTCTGGACGGTAGACGACCCGGAAGAGGCAATCCGGCTGATAAAACTCGGAGTCGATGGAATTACCACCAATCGACCGGGCTGGCTTCGGGAACAGTTGAAAAATTATGCCCATGGCCGGCAGATTATTGCCGGTCAGTAAGTATTGGAATTTTAATGAGTTCTGCAAAATTGAAGTTAGGCATACTTTTGGAAAGAAAAAAGTGTCGCGGGCATCCTGCCCGCGATTCGAGGGCGGGACGCCCTCGACACGAATCTGTTTTATTGATTTTTTTCTTTCTAAAAAAAGATGTATAACGTTTTGATCGATAATGTGTTATTACAAGGCATCCAATTATTTTTAGAAAAGCCTGAAAGAAGATTTTCTAAAATAATATATGCCTAACTTCAATTTTGCAAAACCTTATAGGAGAAACAGCAAGTGGATATGCTGCGAGTTTGGCCAATTGTATGCGAGTTCGGCATCGGCGCAATATTGTGCCTCGTTGGAATCTGGTGCGGATTACGCGGGGGATATCTTAATCTGAAAAACGCCGAAGACCGCCGGCTTCTATTTATACTCGTCGGCGGCTACTTTTTCATGCTGGGCATTATGTGCATCTTTACGTTCCTGTCGCCCAACTGGGCAAACGGAGGGACGCTATGATTGCACAGGCTATCGGTGGAAATCTCGATTACGCAGTAATGATAGGCTATTTCGTCGCCGTGCTGGGATTCGGCCTGTATTTCGGCCGGTATACG
>JBARRE010000809.1:0-5248 GCA_049644065.1 Sedimentisphaerales bacterium
ATCCATTCTGCGGTATCAATGACGATAACATTTACACCTTCTGGAACGGCGGAGACATAAGGGTAGGCGGCGTGCCTGGGATTGGTAGTGAGCCGTCGGAAAGATTGGATTCGTTGCTGGTGCACGACGGTGTAGGCGGAGGACCAGATTCGGATCCCGGGCCAAAGGGCAGGCCGTGCTTTCTTGCCGATACTCTCGTATGGGTAGATGGGACACTTGTGCAAATCTCAGAAGCTGTTACGGAGCAGATGGTCGGTACGCCTAACAGTGCTTTGGCAATGGCCTGTTCGAATCAAATTGAGAAAGTCGATGAGCACGATGGAGCATTCGAATGCCGCGATATAGTACTCGAAAATGGAAATTGCATCAGCGTTGTAGCGGCACACTGCTTTATGCTTGATTCCGGACGATGGATCGCAGCACCGGATTTGACAAGCGGCCTTAAACTAAAGTCGTTAAACGGCCCGATTCGTATCAAGAGTGTTGTCAAAAGGGCAATGCCTTTTGTCGGCAAGGTGTACAATCTGAAGGTCAAAAATTCGGAGCAGTATTTAGTGGGTAAGGATGGGCTCGTTGTACGCGATTGGTAACAATCTGCATTGATGGAACCCTATCGCTCGATTGCCGGATCGCATAGATATAGTCCCTGCATTTGTTTTTGACGGGCGGTCTTGTACTGCGGAGCATAAGGCCGCCCGTTTTATGGATGATTGGCAATTGGAAAGGGTGTTAGAACTCCCCGCTCCGCTAATATTGGGCTATTTTTCTTGCAAAGTCTACAAACTTCTCTATACTCATACGATTTGATAACCTGGTTCGGCACGTTAGGGCCGGCCTAAACCGGAGCAACGATATGAATTTGGTCAAGTGGTTTCGTAAAAATAACAAGAAAGTAATGGCTGTCGTTGTAATATTCATAATGTTCAGCTTCATCGGGGGCAGTACACTACTGCAGCTTAGTAAAAGAGGAAGAGGCGGAACGTCGGCCTACTTCGGAGAAAAGAATGAGATAACAGATTACGACCGAGCGTTGGCACGGCGAGAGCTTGAAATCCTGAGGATGCTGCGGGCCGATGCTCTGCTGAGGTCACAGGATTTACATGGAGTCTTCCTGGGCGAACTGCTATTCTCTGACCAGAGGGCATCAGTGGCATTGATAAATCGTCTCAAACAAACAATCAGAACAAACCAGTACGGAATCAGCGAAAAACAAATCAACGATATATACAGGCGCCAGGTGCCGCCCGATATATACTGGCTGCTGCTGCAAAACGAGGCACAGCTCGCCGGGATCAGAATATCAAACGCCCAGGTGGGCGAACTGCTCGGAAGAGTAATTCCGCAACTGTTCGAAGGTCAGACATATTCGCAACTAATCGGTGCGATAATCAGGCAGCAGCGAATCCCGGAGGATCAGATACTCACAACATTAGGTAAATTGCTGGCAGTACTGCAATACTCCTCTACGGTTTGCTCGAACGAAGATCTGACCACCCGGCAGATAATGCAAGCGGCCAGCACTGAGGAAGAAAGAGTAAATGTTGAGTTTGTAAAATTTGATTCTGCCGTCTTTGCCGAGAAGCAGGAACAGCCGGGCGAAGACAAAATCGCCGAGCATTTTGAGAAATACAAGGCAATTGCCCTGGGTGCCGTAAGCGATGAAAATCCCCACGGCTTCGGGTACAAACTGCAGGACAGAGTTCAGCTTGAATACATCGCTGTCAAACTCGACGAAGTTAAGACAATTGTAAAAAGGCCCACCCAGGACGAGCTGGGAGACTATTACAGCAGAAATAAAGAGCAGTTGTTCACCGAGCAGGTGCCGTCCGATCCGAACGATCCCAACTCGCCGACAATTCCGAAAACCAAGAGTTATGCCGAGGTTGCGAATAGTATTTCACAGCAGCTTATGAAGGACAAAATAAATTCCACGGCAACGAATATCCTTCAGGAAGCCAGAACGCTTACCGAAGCGGATCTGGAAAGCATGGAAATAGAGTCCGCGGAAGTGACAACCGAGCAGCTCAGGGAAAAGGCGGGCGATTATAAAACCACCGCCGAGCAATTGAGCGAAAAATACAAGATCAAGGTCTATACCGGCCAAACGGGACGACTCAGCCCGATCGATATGCAGTCCGATGAGAATCTGGCGACCCTGTTTTTACAGGGCTACGGGCAGAATCCGGTGAGATTGAGCAAAGTCGTATTTGCCGTCGATGAGCTGGCCGTGAGCGAACTTGGGCCGTTCGACGTGCCGAAGCCGAGGATGTTCGAGAATATCGGGCCGGTCAAGGACATGATGAGCATGTACAGTAGCGACTCCGGTGGAATAATGGTGATTCTGCGGGTGATTGACGCCATAAAAGCTGCCGAACCGGAAAGCGTCGATCAAACCTACAGCACAAGCTCGCTCAAATTCGACCCGAACGAAGAAAAGGCCGGCGAAGATATCTATTCGGTAAAGGAGAAAGTCACCGAAGATTTGAAGAAACTCGCCGTGCTGGATGCCACAAAAAGCAAGGCCGATGAATTCATTGCTCTGGCCAAAAAAGAAGGCTGGACAAGCGCAATTAATAAATTCGAAGAGCTTTACGGGCAACTGCAAGAGCGCGACAAGAACGATCCCAACGCTTTCCGGCTGCAAAATTATCCGGACATGCGAAGAATATCAAAGGCGAATCTGGAGACCATAGCCATGCAGGGCCAGGGCGATCCCGTGACGTCGTTTTACCTGAAAGAAAGCAAGGTAAATCAACAGTTCGTGGATCAGCTTTATTCGCTCGTGCCGCCGGACAAGGACACAGCGGAGTCACTGCCGCTGGTCATGGAATTCAAGCCGGACCTGAGTTATTACGTTATCAAAGATATCTCGGTCAAACGCCTCTTTAAAGAGGACTTCGAAAAAATGAAGGCCACTCGATTATTCCGAGAAGACTACATTCAATCGCAAAGCCTGGCGGTGATTCACTACAATCCCGAGAACATACTCAAACGTATGAACTTCAAGGCGGCCAGTTCCGAAGAAGAAACCGCAGATGCCAACAAACCGGCCGAATCGGAGGCTGCATCATAATGGCGCCACGTTCGAGAGAAAGCCACATCATGTTTTTGATAATTGTCGGACTAATGGGCTGGTTCGTGCCGGGAGGGGGGCATTTAGCGATCAAAGAAAAGATGCACGCGATTATTATTTTCGTGACCATCGCCCTTACTTTCGCCATGGGTTTATATATCGGCTCGATCGGCGTTATCAATCCCGTCGGAGCAAAGCCCTGGTACGTCGCACAGCTTATGAACTCGCCGGCAGTGGCGGCCTTGGGGCGTATAACCGCGGCGGGAGATTATCCCGTCTACGGCAGGCCGAACGAAATCGGACAGATATACACGAGCATCACCGGCCTGCTCAACCTTTTGTGTATTGTAAACGCCGTTTACTGGGCACATCTGCGCAGAACCGAGGCCGCTGGAGAATAAAATGTCGATAATAGCAGCTTTTGTAATGGCCACCTTTACAACGCCGGAAAATATCGGCGTAACTCCGCAGTCCATGCTGTGGCTGCTGCCGTTGGTAGCGGCGATATCCGTCGTATATAAAACTACAAAGCTGCCGAAAATCAGATTCGTCCATTTTCTCAAAGAATCGATCATTTTGTTCGGCTCCATCGTCATTTTCATGGCAATTACCGCCCTGGTCCTGGTCGCTTTCGCATGGCTGGTAACGGAATAATCGCCCCCGGCCCATTTTCCCAAAGCTCCCCACCACTACCATAATCCATCAATATCCGCCTGTTCTTCCTGGTCTTTTCAAGCCGACCCGCCCTGAAATTGGCCCATTCGACTGCGCTCAGGGCATGCTTTGAATTGGCTTTGTTTTTTCGTCGTCTCAAAGCATGAAATTCCTCATAATCGCCTTTCATATAGATACTTATGCTCATTTTGCCCATTCGCATATTGGGTTTGTTTTTTCAAATTAGCCACGAATTAACCCTACTAACCTACATAAAATTGGCTTTTTTTTGCATTTTTAGCTCAATTTTTGCTTCTTTTTTACCTTCTTATTACATAATGAGAGACGAAATTGTCTTATTTACTCTCACTTTTTGCAACCCAGCACCACAGGGGTGCGGGCTAAACTGTATTCTGATCCATTATTTCTCAATTCTCAATTCCACTTGCGACATACTACATACGAAATACGATACACGAATTCGTTACATATTATACGAACCATCATCTAAAAAGTCTGCATAATTCCAAAAAAATCTCCGTGAGACGCTGCTCAATACCCGATTCTCGATACTTGATTCTTTATTTTCTGTCCGTACTCCCTGATATCTTGACCACTCACCCCTCTTCTCAGAAGTCGCGAATTGGTGAGTTCCAATGCAAGAAGATTTAGAATTCTTTTTGGGAATACTGACGCATTTTAGCCGATTTAGCCGATAGGTATATTACTTAAAATAATTTATTATAAATATATTGACTTAAATAGATGAGTTGAAATATATTATCTTAAGGTATAGTATTAAGCCTTGAAAAAAACGCCGAAAAATGATATCATAGAGGCTGGTGCAAACGTTCTGATCAGGGGCAGCAGGTGCTATCGATGCGGTCATGAGTGGCGACCAAAGAATATCAAAGTGATTCCTACAGTTTGCCCGGCATGTAAGTCTCCTTATTGGAAAAACCCAAGGAGAAGAAGGTAAGGATGATATCAAGGGCTAACAGAATAATTTTAGTTCAGAAAAGAAACAGCCAACAAAGAAAATTGGACCTCTTTGATGACGATGATGAAGCATAGAGGTCAGGGAAAGAGCCATGGTAGAAGATAAGAATAACAAAGAACTTAATAGCCGTGGCGGAATGCTTAGTGGGGTTGACATACGGAGACGGATTATTTGCAAAGAAGAAGTTGACGATTATTTGAAACTTTTTGAAAAGCGGAACTGGGACGGGATAGCAAAGAAAAAGTGGAAGCAGGTAAACGACAGCGAGGCGGATGGACCCGGATGGGAAAAGAGATTTGTTATCACGAACTATCAAGAGGTTAATGTTACGCCGTTTTCTTATGATTTGTCGCTTGGAGAGCAAGTTTTCTCGATACAAAAGCCCTCGGTGCCGGTCGTTCTTGGGGAGGGGAAGCCATATGTGATGGAACGTGGCGAGACGGTGGTGGTCATTACTGATGAATTAGTAGCTATACCTCACGCATATTCGGCTACAATCTGGCCACGATTTAACATGGTAA
>JBARRE010000810.1:0-4202 GCA_049644065.1 Sedimentisphaerales bacterium
GGCAGTTCACCCTTCTGGCGAGAAGAGAAGATCACCTTCGACGCGGCCTATGGTGGTGAGTTAATGGATAGACCTGCGTGTGCAACAAGTTGAAAATCCCACGAGGCTGAAAGAGAAAGAAATATGATAAGACAGATTCAACCCGAAAATGCATTCACACCACAAGCCCGATGCCGGTGGAAGAAAATACCCGAATGGGCACAGAAGAAGATTCTCGATAATGTTTTTTGTTCCAAATGTCTCGGCTCTGTAACAATCCTTCTCGAAACGGCAGAAATGATTGGCAAAGACTTGATTCTCCGAGGGAAATGTCAGAATTGTGGAAAAGACATCTGTCGCGTTGTTGAACCAGAAGACGAATGAGTAAGCAGCGAACCATCGGCGGACGGGTGGCAGCCACTGAACGAACAAAGTGAGCGAAGTGGATGGCATTTCAACTGACAAGAATTTCCCCTTAAAACAACGGCCAGGTTTCTTTATCAATTCTGATCGGTTCATCAACACCATTCATCCAGCAATTGTAACTTGAGTAGTACCACTTACCCGGCTCATCGACGAGGGCTTTTCTTACCGGATTATAATGAATATATTGAACAGAATGCATCAGCGTGTTTTCTTTAATGATGTTCCTGTCATATCCGCCGCCTTTCTGCCAGAACCTGTACTTTCTATACTTCTGGCCGGTACTCAATTGTGAAAGTCCGGAGGGCTTGTTTTCCTTCAGATATTTTACAGCCTTTCTTGCGGTCTCGGATTTGATGTCCTTCAGTATATTGGAAATATTATACTCCTCATCCATTGGTTTTATCAGAAGATGAACATGATCGGGCATGAAAACAAAAGCCCATAAAGAATATTTATGCTTTTCCCTTGCCCTTTCAATGGACTCAATCAGCCATTGACATGATCTGTCGGATAAAAGAAATTTCTGGTTCCTGTAGCAACTGAAGGTAAGCCCATGGGCATGCCCCGGGATGTTGTACCTTTTGCATTTCTTTTTGATGAACTGCCTTTGCTACATTCGCTCAGTGGCTGCCACACATTGCTTCGCTTATTCAGCGGCTTTTAAGAGATTTTCTTGAAAATTCGGGCCGGGTAGAGTATAGTACGCGGGCAAAAGTAATCCCGATGAGATAAGCTTTGCTATCTCACGGGGTAAAAGGATTAAAAATTGGTGTTAATCTGTGAAATCTGTGATTAATTAAGAAAGGTAGAAATGGCGACGTATAAGATTGCGGTAATGCCGGGCGACGGTACAGGCCCGGAAGTTACGGCTGAAGCGGTAAAAGTAATAAAAGCAGCCGCGGCTAAGTTTGGTTTCAAAGTTGATTTGACTGAATTCGATTTCGGCGGCGAGAGATATAAACGAACCGGCGAGACTCTGCCGGATAGCGGCGTTGAAGAGCTTCGCCAATTTGATGCTATTCTGTTGGGCGCCATCGGGCATCCGGACGTTGCGCCGGGAATCCTCGAAAAGGGCATTTTGCTAAAGGCCCGCTTCGAGCTGGACCAGTACATAAACTTGCGCCCGGTCAAACTTTATCCGGGCGTGGAGACGCCGATAAAGGACAAAGGGCCTGATGATATCGACTTTGTCGTTGTTCGCGAGAATACCGGCGACCTCTACACCGGCACGGGCGGCTTTACAATGAAGGGAACGCCGCACGAGGTGGCCGTGCAGTCGGCTGTTTATACCCGTTTCCAGGTTGACCGCTGTCTTAAATACGCATTCGAATACGCACGCAAGCACGGCAAGAAAGCTCGCGGCAAGGGCGACAAGAACACTCTCGCTCTGAGCGGTAAAACGAATGTCTTGACGTATGTCTACGATTTGTGGGAGCGGGCCTTTCACGAGATGGGTAAAGCCGAGTATCCGGAAATCGTAAGGGAGTATTACCACGTTGATGCAACGTGTATGTGGTTCGTGAAGAACCCGGAATGGTTCGACGTGATCGTCACCGGTAACATGTTCGGCGATATAATCACCGACCTCGGCGCGATGGTCCAGGGCGGCATGGGTATAGCAGCCGGCGGAAATATCAACCCCGAAGGCGTCAGCATGTTCGAGCCAATCGGCGGAAGCGCGCCGAAATATACCGGCAAAGGCGTTATCAACCCGTTGGCGGCGATTTGTGCCGGGCAAATGATGCTGGAAACCCTTGGCGAGGAAGAAGCCGCCGAGAGCATCGAGGATGCGGTCAAGTTCGCCACCGCCAACAAGCTGAAATCGATGCAGGCCGGCCGAATGGGATATTCGACCAGCGAAGTCGGTGACCTCGTCGCAGAAAAAGTCGCAGAATAGAACGAGAAATAAAAAGCATAAAATCCGAAATACGAGTTTCCAAACTTATGTTTTGGAAATTTGGAATTTAGGTTTTGGAATTGTTTAGAATTTAGATATTCGGATTTAGGATTTAAGCTAAGTTGCCTGCGAATCTGACACCGGAATATTTTAAGGCTGAGAAGTGGTATAAAAGCGCCGCTACGAACGATGAGAAGATTCTCGCGCTCGAGCGGATGCTGGCCGTGATGCCCAAGCACAAGGGCACGGACCACTTGAAGGCCGACCTGCGAAAGAAACTCAGCAGGCTGAAAGACGTCGGCACGCAGAAAAAGGGCGGCTCACACGTTGATATATTTCACGTTCCCCGGGGCGGTGCGGGTCAAATCGTTCTTTTAGGAACGCCTAACTGCGGCAAGAGTTCCATCGTCGCCGCCCTGACCAATGCGAAGGTCCACGTAGCGGATTTTCCTTTCGCAACGGGCGGACCGGTGCCGGGGATGGTGACGTTCGAGGACGTGCATATTCAATTGGTCGATATGCCGCCGATTACCGCCGACTACAGCGCGCCGGGCCAGGTAGGAACGTACCGCAACTGTGACTTGATTGCGATTGTCATAGACCTTTCGGGCAACGTTGCAGAGCAGTTCGGGGTTTGTATGGACTTTCTGGAATCGAGGGACCTGCTCATTGGCACCGAAACCCCGGCTTCCGATGATCATGGCAACGCTCTTGCCAAGGGAGCGTTCTGCATCTGCACAAAATCCGACATCGCAATATCGGGGACGCTCGATAGCTTAAAGCAATTATGTAAGCGTCCCCTGGTATTCGTAGAGATTTCCGCCGTAACAGATGGCGGGCTTGAAGAACTGCCTAAGAGGTTGTTCGAGCTGTTGGGTATCATCCGAGTTTACGCCAAGCCACCCGGCAAGCCCGCGGACATGACCGAACCGTTCACACTGCCTGTCGGCTCAACCGTGATGGACCTGGCCACCGACATTCACCGCCATTTGGCTGAAAAATTGAAATTCGCAAGAATCTGGGGCACCGGCGTCTACGACGGCCAAAACACCCAGAGAAACCACATCCTGAACGACAAAGACATTATTGAATTGCATTTCTCCTGATTCGGCTTAAAATGTTTCTGATTAGACTTCCGTTCACTGTTTACAGAAGCGAAAACGGGTTTAAATTGGAAAGGAGATTTGAAATGTTAAAAGCACGTTTTGTTTTTACCGGTTTATTGGCAACTATGGTATTGGCCGGTGCCTTTGTGCCGGCGGTTGTCGTCGGCTCCGAATATGCTGTGGCGATTGATGCCGGCAAGACCGGTGAGCCGATTTCCAAATTTATCTACGGCCAGTTTATCGAACACCTTGGCCGGTGCATCTACGGCGGCATCTGGGCTGAGATGCTCGAAGACCGCAAGTTCTATTTTCCCATTACGGCCGAATACGATCCATATCGAGGCACGCGGGCCGTCTCGAAAGACAGTCCGTTCGCGGTCGTGGGCGCCTCGCCCTGGCAAATAATCGGGCCGGCCGATTCGGTGTCGATGATAAAGGAAGATTCCTTCGTCGGTGAGCACACGCCGTTAATCAAGCCGGGCGGCGGCATCCGGCAGCTCGACCTGGGACTGGTTAAAAATAAGAAATACGTCGGCTATATCTATCTTAAGCCCCAGCGGCAAAATACGAATGTTTCGATATCTCTGGTTTGGGGCAACGAGCCGGAACAGCAAGAATCCGTTCAGACCCTGGTTGTTGCGAATGACTACGGCAAGTATCCCTTCGAGTTCACCGCAGGCGCCGATACGGTTAAGGGCAAGCTTCAAATCGAGGTCTCACAAGGCCCTTGCTTTGTCGGCACCGTTTCCCTTATGCCGGCCGACAACATCGAAGGCATGCGCGCCGATACGCTG
>JBARRE010000811.1:0-2238 GCA_049644065.1 Sedimentisphaerales bacterium
TACTACCTTGCCAAAGCCGGATACAGGACCGCCCTGCTCGAAAGAAAGCTCTCCACGGGCGGCGGAATCTGGGGCGGGGCCGCCGGCTATAATGTCGTCGTAACGCAGAGCAGCGAGATCCCGGACGAGTTCGAGATGACCTCGAAAAAGCAAAAGGGCCTGTACATATACGACTCGATCGAATTCGCCACCGCCCTGGCGTTTAAGGCCAAGAAGGCGGGGCTGGAAATATTCAACCTTACCGAGGCCGAAGATGTCATCGTCAAATCCGGCACAGTCAAAGGCGTGGTCGTCAACCATTCGGCCATCACACTCGCCAAGCTGCACGTCGATCCGTTCTGCATCTCCGCGAAATACGTTATCGATTCTACGGGCCATCCCGCCGAAGTGGTGAAAATGCTGCTAAAGAGAAAGCCGAACCTCCTGCCGCAGGGGATCCAGGAGAGTTTCATGGATGTCGAGGCCGCCGAGGCCGGCGTCGTGGATAAGACCGGCGAGATATTCCCGGGCCTTTACGTTGCGGGCATGTCCGTCTGTGCCGTGTACGGCCTGCCGAGAATGGGACCGATCTTCGGCGGAATGCTCGTATCAGGGAAAAAAGTTGCCGAGTTGATCGATGAAAGATTGCAGTCTTCCAAAGCATAAAGAGTGCCTGGCCATACTGGCGGAATATCACGTTCCGCCGCACATCGTAAACCACAGCAAAGCCGTGGCGAAGCTGGCCGTCTTTCTGGCGCAAAGACTCAACGAAAACGGCGAAGCAGTGGATGTCACTCTCCTGAATGGGGCCTGCCTGCTGCACGATCTGCTGAGGGTCCATGACTTCAAAGAATCAGACTTCAACCGGTTCGAGCAAATCCTGCCCGAAGAAGAAAAACCAAAATGGCGGCGGCTGCGCGCAAAATACAAGGCAAGCTCCCATGAAGATGCAGCTTATGACATATTGAAAGAGCAATATCCGGCACTTGCCTTAACGATAAAGCGTCACCGATACATGGCTATGCTGGATGAAAAAGAAAAGCCGGACACTTGGGAAGAAAAACTGCTGTATTACGCAGACAAAAGAGTGATGCACGAAAAAATTGTCCCGCTAAAAGAAAGACTCGCCGAAGGCCATAAAAGAAATGTTTTCTCTCACGGTTCAGAAGCTAAAAGCAAAATCAACACCGCCAAAGTCGATCCGTTGATTTACGAAATGGAAAAAGAAATCTTCGAAAAGATCGGACTCGATCCGCTCGAAGTGACAGTGGAATTTATTGATTCGTACTGAGTTCTCGGCAACAGATCAAATCAGCGGCGCACCTAACCAGAAAATCCGACCAACCCGATTTAGCTAACTCTTAGCAACTTTCGCTCGACAATGCTATACCCGTTACATATTGTTAAACCGTAAAGGCGACAGAGCAAAGTTTCGCAGCAGGGATAAGCATCCCGTCAGCTTAAAACGTCGTGCATGGCAAAATATGATGGAAAAAGGGGTCAGGAGCGAATGGCACCAAAACCAGGGGCAGTCTTTCTTAACAAACGAAACTATAGCAATTTCAGGTTAGATGTGTTATATTAGTGAGGTAGAGACGTCCACTATGGTCGGCCCTGTGCTTAATCGGAGGCCTTACGGTTATGATTAGGTTTGTCTGCAAATTATGCGGTGAGGTAATCAGCGTCCACGACCATCTCGCAGGCAGGCAAATGGAATGCACTAAGTGCAAAAGTATTAGGCTTATACCTGATAAGTCGCCCAAGATAAAATTCCACTGCAAGAGTTGCGGCCAGCATGTTCGAATCGCTCAGATTCACGCCGGCAAAAAAGGGAATTGTCCAAAATGTAAGAAACTAATTGACATTCCCACTCTTCAGGCAGGGTCTGCTGAAGGTTCCGGGATGATCACTCTTGTATGCTCGATTTGCAATGAGACAATTCATGTCCCGGAAGGTTCGAAAGGGGAATTCGTAGAATGCCCCAAATGCAGCAGCTACGTGGAAGGATTATCCAAAGACGACTGAGCATTTGCCGTAGAGAAAGTAAATGTCACGCAACCCGAACCGCATGGGCAGGAAACCTGCCCATCCTACATATTCCCCAAACTCCCTTCCGTCATTCCTGCCTAAGGCACGCCCAAGGCGGACCGGAGTCCCAACGAAAGCTGCGACAAAGCCACCCATTGTCATTCCGACCGGAGTCCCAACGCAAGTTGGGACGTAGCGGAGGAATCTGGCCGCGTATGGGAACGTGTATCC
>JBARRE010000812.1:0-2732 GCA_049644065.1 Sedimentisphaerales bacterium
ATGCACGGCACCGCCGCCAAAGCCGCCGTACGCTTCAAAAACGCACGCCGTGAAAGGTTTGAGTTATTTTTCTGCATTAGAAGTCTCCTTTAAGATTTTCGATTCTCGATTTTCAATTTTCGATTTAACTATCGTCAATCGTCAATCGGCATTCATCAATCGATTGATTCTACCCTTTTAAAGATGCCGCGCCAATGCCATTAAAAAAACAATTTCCCCCTTATTCCGACATGTTAGATCATACTTCAGTGCGGCGTTGGCAAACGGTGGTTCAGTGAGAATCTGCATATGGGCAGTATTTACAGCATAAGCAAAGCCGTTGTAGCAGAAACAGAACAGGGTAACAGAAGATTAAAGGGGTGGCGAAAGCTTGGTACACCTAAATCAAAAGCCTGAACCTTTTTCTTTTTATAAATAATGATTTGACAATATTAGGTGGTTCTGTTAGTATTGAATATAGGAGGAATCGAATATGGTTGTAGGTAAGATGGTTTTTTCGTTGGCTGTACTGCTAATTTATAGCAATATCTTGAATACTTCCATTCTTGAGTCTCAGCAGGAAGATATTTATAAGGATGATCCTATTCTCTTTAATGGGCCTAATTCTTCAAGATGATTACATATACGAGAATTGCCGAATAGTTTAACAATAATATGAAGGAGGGTATCTTTGTGCTGTGTAAATCGGATTTCTGTGGATATCTTACGGCCACGTTATTGCTGTTGTCTCTTTTCTCTTGCACAACCTGGGCAGATATAGAGGAGTTTGCGTTCCAGAATTTGGAAATCCAAGTTTTGCGGGAGGATGATACACCAGTAGAGAATGCCGATTTGCGGATTTACTCTCAAGATTGGCCTGTGGCCTATCCTGCCAACGCATCAGCGTTTACGGACGTAAACGGTATATGCAGGCTTCACATCCCCAGAGGCAAGTGGAAGATTGTCGTCGGCAAAGGTAGTGACCCCGGACTATTTCTGATCAACGAAGTGATCGTAGAATCAGCAACCTTCGTTCAGATCAAACCAGACCATGCGCTAACTCTTGAATTTATAGACTGCTTTGGCGCTCCAAGCAGGTTAGATGCTCTTTATGCTGCACCTTCTGAAATGGTACCCAACTGTAAAATGCCCGTCATAGCTCGCCCTTCTTCTTTGCAGTGCGAGATCAAGACAAATGCATCCGAACTTTTGGCGTTGTTCTTGGTACAAAATCCTAAAACGACTTCAGAAGGATACTATCTGTTCGTGGACGAAATTGACCCCAATACTAATCTCACCGTTCGATCCGATGAGATGAGTCTCAACTCCATTGATTTTGAAGGTTATCTGCCACCGGGCGTTACAGATGGCAGCGTAGTATGGAGATTATGCTTTCCTTACCAAGATATCGAACGGCATTGGGTCTTTGTTAGGTTTGTCCTAACTGGTTTGGGTCGGGCTTGGGTAAATGTGGATTATGCAGATTATATGGCCGAACTTATTCTACGTAGCAGTGAACTTGACGATGACATCTATTACCGTTTTCAATACCAGCCCATTGATTTTTCCAGTCTCTCTTCTGTTACCCTTCGAGCCGGAGGTGAAATCCACCGACAATTCCGTTATGCACCCATACCATTTTCGAAGAACCTGAGTCAATTCCTTCTGGGGCCGACTCTGGATGACTACGGAAATGAACTGCGTTGGTACGCTCCCGGTGATCCTGACGTCGATCGCTTTGGGCCCTTGATCAAGATATGGGAAAGCAGTAGAGGTAAATTGGTGTATGACGGTTCTTTTCCCATCACTTCGACCCAATTGGGTTTCCTGGTTCTTCAAGGCTTTCCCGATTCTTCAGTCTTTCGCCTGGAGTGGGACATGCCGGGATATGGTGGATTTGACATAATAGAAGGCTGGCTTTCTGAGCCACAGTACCGCTTCGATCACCACACAATAACTACAGAACATTTCATTATTCATGTTCCAACCTGGTATGAGGAAAAAGGCCGTCTCTTAGCTCCTCATTGGGAAGAGGCTTATACGGCAATGGTAAATCTAATAGGAAGGGCTCCCCCCGTCACCTCGGAGGCAAATTTCTACATTCATCCAGTGGGAACCTGGGCACACCTTCAGGGCCAGGAGCTCTTCTATCACGGCTTTACCTGGTGGCATCCCCGAAATCCCATCAAGTGGGAAAGATACTGCTTTCATGAAATCGGACATCGTCTAGTCTCAGAACTCTACCGACAGGGGCCGGTCCAATATCCGATCCAAGGTGAATTGAACGAATACCTTGCAGAGATGATCTCCCACTACACAATCGCACAAACGCATGGCGAGGAGTTCTGCCGGTATATCTGGGATTCTCATTCACATCATTTCTTCGGCTATATGGAAGATCCGGAGAACTCCCCTAACGGCCCTTGGTACAATGGTTTCTTTCTCTTGGAAGTATATCTGACCAAGACACACGGCTGGGAGATCCACAAGCAGTTTTTCCGACGTTGGCTGGATGCATGTCAGATCTTGGACCCATTGGGATATGAACCCAAGGAAATCTTTGCTGCCTTGTATTCATCATTGGCAAATGAGAACTTACTTTGGATGTTCAACCTGTGCAATTTCGATCTTGATGACCTGCGGATGGCTGAGGCTATAGAAGAGCTTTCGGCATTTACGGACGGCCTTCCAATAAGCAATGGCACCATAAGCATATCAAATCATTGAGACAGGTGAGGGAAAAGAAAAGGGGG
>JBARRE010000813.1:0-1696 GCA_049644065.1 Sedimentisphaerales bacterium
ACAAGGTGGCGCAAATTGGCTGAGCACGAATCCGTTGGAAGGTTACTTGATGACCGAAGTCAAAGGTCCGGGCCGATCCAGCGGTCCCTTGCTGTCCGAAACAGTTATCACCGATGGGCAATGGCACCGCATAGGTCTTGTCTGGGATGGCTCGCATAGAACGCTTTGTGTTGATGGCGTCGCGGTTGCCGACGACATACAGCCTGGTCTGGAAGGTTCTCAAATGGATCTATACATCGGAACAGGCAAGGCTATGGAATCCGGAACCTACTTCTCCGGCCTCATCGATGACGTCCGCATATACAATCGAGCAGTTAGACCGTGACGCTTAGTATCTAAATGGCAGAAAGATAAGAACTGGTAGCTTGAGAAAGTTACCAGCTCTTTTTTTAGCAACGGGCATTGAATACGTCGACAAATTTTGGCATCTTCACAAGTACTTGTATTTAAGATACTTACGAGATGGACATTTTTCATAAATGAGCAGATAAGGGGTTGTATAGTTGTATTCGGGTTGTAGTGGTTTTGCGAGTGAAAATTGGGCGATTTTATAGTTGCTGTGTCACTCTATCTTAGCTTCTGTTTGTTGCAGTTTTGCTTGCCACTTTTTGGCTTTTTCTGACTTGTTCCAGGCTTCGTAGAGTTCGAGGAGGTTGTTTCAGGATTCTAATGTGTGTGGATGAGTATCGCCGAGTTTGAGACGGCGGCCCTGTTTGAAAATGAGTACAATGTTGTCGCTTTTCCTGATGGTACGAGCCGTTTTAGTTCCTCAAGTCAATTGGTCACGACATGCTGCTCTTGTAGTACTCAGCCATTGTTAGTTGTTGGAATCAGGCAGTGTTTGAAAACTGATATCCTGCGAAAGAGTAAATGGACCGCTGGGAGTGACGAAACCAGTCAGTCGTACGTTGGATAGGCGGGCCTCAGCCATGCGCGAGGTGTTGTGTGAACTGATGGCTAGGCCAATATAAACTGTCTCGTTCATCGGTATCTCGATCGATGATGGCTCATTAGGGTCCTGGTAGTCGGCGAGACCTTCCCACTGTACACCGTCGTTGGAATGCTGCGCGGTAAATTGGTTACCATTGCGGGTGAGCCGCACCCAGTGTGGCAGCGTTATACTATTGCGGTCTGTAATTGTACCACGCGTTATCCTCATTTCCCTATCGCGCCACTGCAAAACGATTCTGCCGGTTGGTGTAATGAGAACCATCCCATTCTCCGACGCCGGATCGAGCGTATTGCGGATCATCAGGCCCGCTTTGGTCCAATCGTGAACATGGTCGACGCTCTCTATCTTTGCCGTTATTGAACCATCGCCACTAAGTTTTGCATGGGCAAAGTGGAATTCATCAAAGTCGTGCCAAATATCGAGGCCGGTTCCCGCGAGTGTATAGGTGCCTGTTGTGCCGTCATACGATATGCTTCCCGCAAAAGGGCCATATGGCACTGAAGTGCCTGCTTTGTGGGCAGCTTTAAGCTCAGCCAGCCACCTCGCGGTCTTTTCTGGCCGGCCGGAGATAAGGCCCGCCTTTTGCACATCTGCGATAGCCTTCTCAAGCTCGTCTAACTTGACGTAGCAGTCCGCGCGGGACAAGTAATACTCCGCCTGTTCTGGATAGGCATGAATCATTCGCGTGTAATAGGCCGCCCTCTCCCGGTCGTGCTCGGCGGAGGTCTTGCCGGACCCGAGGGA
>JBARRE010000814.1:0-1613 GCA_049644065.1 Sedimentisphaerales bacterium
GGTTAATACTAACGTTGACTTTACTATCGGTCTTAGCAGCGACCGGCTTCGGCCAGGCCGATTTGCCGATGCCTCGTCAATACGTCGAGGATTACGCCAACGTGATAAACGACTCCGACGAGCGTTCTCTCAACGGAATCCTGAAGGAATTAGAGCAAAAGACCGGCGCCCAGTATATCATCCTGACAGTATTATCAACCGGGGGTCTGCCAATCGAGCAATTCTCAATCGAACTTCTCGAGAAATGGAAGCTCGGTCAGAAAGGCAAAGACAACGGCATGCTTTTCGTCTTTGCTGCAAAGGAGCGACAAGCTCGTTTCGAAGCCGGCTACGGCTTAGAAGGTTTCATTACGGACCAATACACCAATCGAGTCGGCAGAAATGTGCTCGTACCATACATTAAGCAAGGAAATACAAGCAGAGGAATCTACGAAACAAATCTCCAAATAGCCCAAAGTATAGCCACAGAATACGGCGTTACTTTGACCGGCATGCCCAAGATTACGCCTATTCCGGTTAGGGACAGAAGAAGAGGCCTGCCATGTTGCAGCGCATTGCCTATCTTGATTTTCATACTCCTGATTTTCGGTGGACGAGGAAGAGGAATGGGAATGTGGTTCTTTCTGCCGTTCATGATGGGAGGTTTCGGAGGCCACGGCGGCTTTGGAAGGTCCGGCTCATTCGGAGGCGGAAGCTTCGGCGGCGGATTCGGTGGTTTCGGCGGAGGAATGGGTGGCGGATTCGGTGGTGGTGGATCAACCGTAAGCTGGTAGCAAAGAACATAGGTTAAAAAAAAGGGGAAAAAGGAAATGAGAAACTTCGGAAAAACATGGATCATCCTTATCGCTATACTTATAGTTATACTGCTCGTCGCACTGGGAGTTTTCCGATGGTACGTCAGCGGCTATAACAAAGCGGTCAACCTCGAACAGGGCGCCGAAAAGGGCTGGGCGGATATCGACGCCGCCTTGCAGCGAAGGCTCGACCTCGTGCCCAACCTGGTCAGTACCGTCAAAGGATACGCAGAGCACGAAAAAGAGCTGTTCGAGAACATCGCCAAGTCCAGGGAAAAATATTTCCAGTCAGGCAACAGAGCAGGTAAAATCGAAGCGTCCAATGAGCTAACCGGCTTTTTGTCACGCCTTTTGATGCTGCAGGAAAACTATCCACAGTTAAAGGCCAGCGAAAACTTCCGAGACCTTCAGACTCAACTTGAAGGTACTGAAAACCGGATAGCAGTCGCCCGCACACGGTATAATGAAGCGGCCAAGCTGCTAAACTCTTACACGAGGCAATTCTTCGGGTCGTTTTTCTGCAAACGGGCCGGCGTTGAAAAGGTCGATTACTTCGAGGCCACCGAGCAAGCAAAATCCGAAGTGCCGAAAGTTGAGTTCTGAACATATTTCCCGGATTTCGAAGAAAATGACAAACGAAAAAGGTAAAAGTCCCAAAGAAAGCGCGGTCGAGACACGCTATCTGATTATGCCCCATCAGGCGAATCCACACGGCACGGCATTCGGCGGCGTGATTATGGCGTGGATCGACATGGTCGCGGCAATGGCGGCACAACGTCACTGCGGCAAAGAAGTCGTCACCGCCGGCATCGACTCGCT
>JBARRE010000815.1:0-2100 GCA_049644065.1 Sedimentisphaerales bacterium
ATCTTCACTTTTTCTTCTGCTTGGAACTGCCTACGATTTTTCTTCATTTTACAAATCCTTTCAAATATGTCCGTAAAAGATTAACAAGTTAAAAGGATCTGTCCAATTTCAACTGAGGCAATACACACCTTTCCCTTTTTTCCCAAAAGACTTTGCATGCCTTGCTGACTCTTTTTTTAGCCGTGATCTCTATTCTCCCAGTTTCTTTCTAATGCACTTGCTCTTTCCAAAACTCCGTTAGCTCTATCTCTCAAGCTCGTAACAACGCCATTTAGTTCTCCTTCATTTGTAACCACCCAATAACCACGATTATCGCTTCCAATACAACAATTATGGTTTAAAATCATATCTCGAATTAACTCTCTAATATGCTCATTTGTTGGCCCACCACTTTCAAGATTTAACTCATCCCTGATTTCATCTGAAGACTTGCGGTTTTCATGGCCTCGAGCATGCTGGTTTAGATAATTCCATATTCCCCTCTGTTCCTCATTCATTGCTATTTTCCAAAGATAAAAATTTAGTTTTATATTTATAGTCAGAACTATTATCAGCTAATGCAAAACCCTTTTTAATTAAATGAGCATTTAGAAATGTTTTATTAGAGAGATATAGATAACATAATAAATGGTTATCTTTGTCATATTTTTTTTCATCAAATTTCATAAAAACTCGTTGCCCGCGAGTTTTGGCCTTGATGAAATTTATTGCCTGACCAATTGTTTCCTTTTTCTTCCTTATTCCCAAAAGCCTGATTTTCAAACCATTATCCAATACTAATTTCTCCGGTGATATTATTTCCTTCACCAAATGATACTTATTATTCTTAGGGCCATCGTTATCTATCTTCGAGCCGAACTGTAGTTTTCTCGGATCGATTTTTTTGTCGAATTCGACGGGATCTTTGAAAACATAAGGCAATTGCTTGACCGTTTCTTTATAGTCAATATATGCTTTATTCTGCCTAACTATTTCAAATTCAGCTTCTTCAAACATCATCTTCTGATGTATCCCGAGCTTCTCCTTTATCAACGGCAGGAATTCCGGATTTATCTCGTATCCAATTGAATTTCTGCTGAGTTTTTTAGCAGCCAGAGAAGTCGTGCCGCTACCAAGAAAAGGATCAAGTACCGTATCATTTACGAAACTGAACATTTTGATTAGACGGCTCGGTACTTCTTCAGGAAACATCGCCAGGTGCTTATCCTGCTTTTCGCCCGGGATATTCCAATGGCCCGTGAAAAATTGGTTCCATTCTTCTGTTGTCATTCTCGATTGTTCTTTGATTTCTTTGCTGACTCTGGGGGCGGCACCGTGTTTCTTGAAGATCAGAATAAATTCGTAATCGATCTTTAGAATTCCATTTCTGGGGAAGGGAAATGATCCCATTATCGTCGCCCCGCCCGTTGTATTACAGGTTGTAACCTTTTGCCAGATAATCGCCCCCATGTAATCGAAGCCTATGGTTTCGCAAAACTTTATTATCTCAGTTCTTATAGGAATAACTTTGTATCGTCCATAGTAAACGGAGCGGGCAAACTGGTCGCCGATGTTAACGCATAAACGACAGCCTTTTTTTAAGACCCTGTGGCATTGGTTCCAGACTATATTAAGACCATTGATGTAATCTTCATAAGTATCATCAAAGCCTATTTGACTGCCGTTTCCATAATCCTTGAGCTGCCAATATGGAGGGGATGTAATAACAAGATGGACCGACTCATCAGTCACCTCCATCATATCCCTTGAATCACCAATAATTATTTTATGCTGCGTCATTCTTAGCTCATTAGTTTTTTCAGCAACGCCCGCTGGAAGTGGAGGCGGTTTTCGGCCTGGTCGAAGATAATCGAGTTGGGCGATTCGACGACCTCGTCGGTGATTTCCAGGCCGCGATAAGCCGGCAGGCAGTGCATAATCTTGACGTTGGCCGGTGCGGATTTGACTAACTCGGCGTTGACCTGAAAACCTGCAAAATCGGCCTGCCGTTTTTGCTTTTCGTCCTCCTGGCCCATACTGACCCAGGTGTCGGTATAGATAATATCGGCATCGAGAACAGCGGCGCCCGGGTCGTTCGTTTGCCGGATGCTGTCGGCTGAT
>JBARRE010000816.1:0-3964 GCA_049644065.1 Sedimentisphaerales bacterium
AGACTGCTGAATGACTCGGCCGAGATAGTTTGGAATCTGGCCGAAGCATATCTCGCGACCGGCAGAGCAAACGAAGCCATGCAGCTTTTCGATAAAATGCAGCAGTTGGGCGTGCTGAATGTGGATGTCCTGAACAGAACCGCCAACGTATTCCTGAATCAGAACAATAAAGCAGATGCTATCGAGATGCTGCTTCGCTCACTGCGAATCTGCCCCGGCCAGGAAATCCTCGAGCCGATGGTCGAGGTGATTCTCTCTAAAAGACCAAAGGTGGCCTTTTTCTGCGGCGGCGACGGCATGACATTCCTCGATGAAATCTTCGAGTTTACTAAGCAGCGTTTCGAAGTACGCCTTTTTGAAGGCCGGACAACAGAAGAACTGTGCGAACTCATGAAATGGAGCGATATTTCATGGTTCGAGTGGTGCACTAATTTAGCGGTCATAGGCTCAAAACAACCCAAAGTATGCAAAAATATTATCAGGCTGCACCGCTACGAAGCTTATGAGCAATGGCCCCAGCTTGTGAACTGGACTAATATCGATGCCCTTGTCACTGTCGGCAACAGCTTCGTCAAGGATGTCCTGCTACGCAAGGTCCCATACATCGAAAGTCAAACACCCATCGCTACTATACCCAACGGTGTAAATCTCGAAAAATTTACTTTTACCGACCGCACACACGGCAAAAATATCGCCTTTCTGTCTAATCTGAGAATGGTCAAAAATCCTGCCTTTGTCCTGCAGTGTATGCAGAAGCTGCACTACATGGATCCCGAGTATCGTCTATTTTTTGGCGGGCAGTTTCAGGATGAGGCCCTTGAACAATATCTAAGGCATATGGTTGCCGTACTTGGTCTTCGCGATGTGGTGTTCTTCGACGGCCGGCAGAAAGACGTCCGCTCATGGCTTGAAGATAAACATTATATCGTTTCGACCAGTATCATTGAGGGAAAGCCTGTGGGACTATTGGAAGGAATGGCCTGCGGGTTGAAGCCTGTAATTCATAATTTCCCGGGCGCCGGCCAAACGTTTCCGTCCGAGTTTTTATTTAATATCGCTGAAGAATTCTGCGAGCACATTCTCTCCGAACAATACGAGCCGCAAACATATCGCAGGTTCGTCGAAGAAAATTATGCATTGAAAGACCAGTTGCCCAAAATCAACAATATTTTCACTCAACTCGAAGCCGACATAGATGCACAGCAATCAGGAACCCCGCTCTACGATAACCTACAAAGCCTGGATCCTCAAATAGTGGAATTATCAGCGGAGTCTTACCCTCCGGCATTCGAGAACAATCTGATTGTATAAATCTTATCTGCTTAGAGAATTTTAGATACCTTTGAAATGACAGAAAACTACGAGAAAAAATCTGGTCCGGTTGTCAGCGTGATTATCCCGACTTTTAACCGGTCACAATACCTCTCTAAGGCTCTGGCCAGCGTTTTGCAGCAGAGCTATAGAAATCTCCAGCTCATTGTAATCAATGACGGTGGAGAAGATATCAGCGATATAGTCAATTCGTTCCGCGATCCGAGGCTGATATTTATAAATAGAAAGGAAAATCGGGGCAAGCCCTATTCCCTCAACGAAGCGTTAAATCGAGCGGAAGGCAAATATGTGGCCTATCTTGACGATGATGATATATATTATCCCAATCACATCGAAACGCTGGCCAACGCTTTGGAATACAAAACCGATTGCCAGGTTGCGTACAGTGATTTCTACAAAGCATATTGCAGAGTTTCTTCGGATGGCAGCCGGCAGGTGCTGAGCAAAGTTGTGGAAGTCAGCCGCGACTTCGACCGTTTTTTTATGCTGCACTTCAATCATGTCCTGCACGTATGCCTTATGCACCGCCGGGACCTGATTGAAAAAACCGGACCGTATAACGAGCAGCTAAACGTTTTAATTGACTGGGACATGACCCGCCGGCTGGTTTTCTTCTCAGATTTTCACCATGTATGTGAAATCACCGGAGAATACTACCATCCGGAAGGTGAGTCCGACAGGATATCGGTTCAGCGGCGAAAAGATAAGAACGAGTACATGAGAAATGTTCTTACAATACGTACCGCCAGACCCCCCAAGCCCTGGCCAATGATACAGGACTTGTCTATCATTTTTCTCGCAGACCGGCTGGACAAACAAGCTGGAAAAACCATTAATGCTATCTGGCGGCACACCTTTTTTCCCTATAAGATTTATCTGCCGTTATCGGAATCCGATATCAACAGGTTAAATTCCGATATGCCCAATTTAGTCCCGGTGCCCGTTGATCCGACAACCTCTCAGGCCCGGCATATAGATGCAGTACTGGAAAGATGCGACAGCGAATATATTGGAATAGTTACAAGCGGCCTTCCCATAAATGATATGTGGATAGAGAATCCGCTCTATGCCCTGATGAATAACCCGGATAGCCGCCGGGGGTATGAGCCGGAAGGATCAACGCACGAACTTTGGGCCGCAGTAGTTACAAAAGATGACTTACAATTCGCCCGCAGAAGCTTTCCGAACTTACCGGTGCGGGAATCTCTAAAGGCTGCCGGCATCGTGCTGAAGCATCCAAATATCGAAGAGCTTCCTTTCCATTTCGACAATTTCCTTCAACAGGCCCGGTCAGCAGAGAAAGATGGCAACTGGTGTCAAGCAGGCCAAATCTACGAATACATCGCTGAAAACCACCGGAACGAACTGTGGATGAAGAGGCTGGCCGCAAAGGCTTTTTTCAAAGCCGGAAACCATACCCGGGCGGCCGAACTAAGTCAAAGTGTCAACCGGCAACGGCCTACTGTGAATACCCTTTTGTTAGAGGCAAAGATAAAACGCGAAAAGAAAGATTTCGATTCGACGATTAAACTGCTCAAAACAGCAGAACAAATACTTGAAAACCCTATCCGGCACTTATCAGGTAGTTGCCTGCTTTCACAGGCACAGGTTTCAGAACACGAATAAGTGCGGAATGGGAATCCTTGAAGGAAAAGAACTGATATGGACATAACACATAACAATGTTGATCAACAGCACGATTCGACTCAGCATTACGAAGCATTGCAGGAAATGGGAGACTGTTACGCTTCTGTCGGCAATTACAAACAGGCACAAAAATACTACGAAAAGGCCGCCGGCCTGGCACCGGATGCACCGGATCCTTATGTCGGACTTGGCGTAGTCGCCCTGCAGAATAATCAGCTTGATGATGCCGAAATAGCCTTCAGGATCGCTTGCAGACTGGATGCCAATTGCACCAAGGCTTATGCCGGCCTGGGCTTAACCGCACAGCAGAGAACCGATTACAAGCAGGCATTTGAGATGTATCTTAAAAGCCTTGAACTGGACACCGAAAACCTCATAGCGATCCTCGGCCTGTTTCAGGCCTCCTGCCAGATGGGTTCATTTGCACAGGTTACTCACTACCTCGAGGTATATCTGAACATGCATCCGGGTGACACATCCGTAATGTTTCCTTTGGCGGCGCTATATATGAAAGACGGCAGGTTCGAGGAATCCAAAAAAGTGCTGCTGGACGTCCTGACTCTGGACAAAAACCATAAAGACGCCGCTAACCTGCTGGAAGAAGTCGAACACAGTCTGGCCCAGGAAAATCAGGCAGGGATTCAAACCGGATGAGCACTGATAAACAAATATCTATGCTGGATGAATTGCAGGGCCTGTTGCAGCAGCAATTAGAGCTGGCTCATCAGGGTAATTCGGCCGGCGAACGGATTGAGGTCTTAGGCAGGCAAGCTGATTGCCTTGTTGAAAAAATCACACAAGCGGGAATTCTCGAACGGGCTGAATTCGAGAGCCAAAAAAAGAAATTAAAAAAGTCATACGAGGATTTGCATCTGGCCATCACAGCCCAGAAGGCCGAGACGAACGAAAAACTAATCCAGGTTCGCAGAGGCAGAAACATCGTAGAGACTTACCGTAGTAATATATGATTATAAGCCGGTTTAGG
>JBARRE010000817.1:0-4430 GCA_049644065.1 Sedimentisphaerales bacterium
CACGGCGGCAGCGGAAAAACGTCTCTGGCAGAGGCGATACTGCATAAAACCGGTGCGACAAACCGGCTCGGAAGCGTGGACGACAAGACGAGCACCTGCGACTACTACGACGAGGAAAAAGAGCACCAGCATTCGATACAATCGGCGACGGTCCATGCCGAGCACGCAGGCAAGCTGATAAATATCATCGATACGCCGGGCTATCCGGATTTCGTCGGACCGTCCATCAAAGCGATACCGGCAGCCGAGACAGCCGTGCTGGTCATTAGTGCTACTGCCGGCATTGAGACCAACACCCGGAAAATGGCCGAATTGGCCGCCAGGCTTGAGATGCCGCGGATTATTGTCATAAATAAAATGGATGCCGAGAATGTGATCTTTCCCGAATTGATGAAAAATATTCAGGAAACTTTCGGTCCTCAATGCCGCTGCGCGAATCTTCCCGCTGCGGACAAGGCATCCGTCATCGACTGCATCGAAAACGAGAGCGGCGAATCGCCTCTTATGGACGTTGCCCAGGCCCATACAGATCTGATCGAAAGCGTTATCGAAGCTGACGATGAGCTTATGGAAAGCTACCTTGGCGGCGAGGAAATTTCGGCCGAGAAAATCGCCTCGGTTTTTGTGGAGGCCTTGAAAGCCGGGACGATCATCCCGATAGTCTTCACCAATGCCCGCCGGGATGTGGGGATTCAGGAGCTTCTGGATATTATCGTAAAATACACTCCGTCTCCTCTCCAGGCAAAACCCGTTCAACTCAAGGACGGCGAGAACTTGACGGAGCTGGCCCCCGACGCCGCCGGACCGTTGGCAGGCGTGGTCTTTCGTGTGGGATTCGATCCGCGATCGAATATGAAGTACTCCTCTGTCCGAATCTTCAGCGGTACGATCAAGTCAGACACCAACATGCTGCGCAACACTGAGAAGAAGGGCATTCGCCCGGGCCATATCCTGAAATCTCAGGGTGGCGAAAATGATCCTGTCGATGCGGGCATCGCCGGTGACATCGTGACCCTGGCCAAGGTCGAGGAGCTGAGAGTCGACGACCTTGTGCACGACGGCAAAGTTGTCGGCAGGATTGAGCTGCCGGACGTGCCCGAGCCGATGTATTCATTGGCGCTCGAACCGGCCACAAGAGGCGATGAGCAGAAAATCAGCTCTGCCCTTGAAAAATTATGCGAAGAGGACCCCTGCTTTAAGGTCACGCATGACCAGCAGACTAAAGAGCTGGTCGCAAGCGGCCTTGGTGAGTTGCATCTGCGGGTTACGCTCGAAAAAATGAAAAACCACTTCAAGCTGTCGATCACGACGAAGGAGCCCAAGATTCCTTACCGTGAGACGATTACCGCTAAAGCCGAGGGCCACTACCGGCATAAAAAGCAGAGCGGCGGCGCGGGACAATTCGGAGAGGTTTACCTTCGTGTCGAGCCGGCCGAACGCAACTCGGACCCGCCGTTATTGTATAGCTGGGACATCTTTGGCGGCTCAATCCCCGGCCAATATGAGCCGGCCGTCCTCAAGGGAGTCAACGAGATCATGCAGAACGGCGTCGTCGCGGGTTTCCCGATGCAGGATATCGCCGTTTCGGTCTATGACGGCAAGTATCACCCCGTCGATTCGAAAGAGGTCGCGTTCCGTGCCGCGGGCAAGGGTGCGTTCGTCGACGCGCTGCACAAGGCAAAAGCCGTCCTGCTCGAGCCGATCGTCAATATAGAAATCACCATCCCCGCCGAGAACGTGGGCGATATCGCCGGCGACCTGGCCTCCAAACGCGGAAGGGTCCAGGGTCAGGATGTGCTGGCCGGCAATTTCATCGTCATTAAGGCGCAGGTTCCGCTCTCGGAAGTCACGCAGTACAACAGCCAGTTGAAAAGCGTGACAGGCGGCCGAGGCAGCTACTCGATGACGCTCAGCCATTACGAGCTGGTGCCCCCCAACGTCCAGCAGCAGATCGTCGCCCAATACGCGAAGAAAAAAGAGGAAGATTAGGCCCGCACAATATACAACGGCCGGCTGCTCGTCGGGAATCCGGCGCTCGTCGATTCGTGGAGCGGTTCCTATTCTGTATGTCTGTTTGATCGGGAGATAGTTAGCATGTCGTCTAAAATACTGATCGAAGTTTGTTGTGGTTCGGTAGATGATGCCGTTGAAGCCGAGAGAGGCGGTGCTGATCGTATCGAGTTGAATTCTTCGATATTCCTCGGAGGTTTGACGCCGTCGTTGGGATCGATAATCGAAGCAAAGAACAGATTGAATATCCCCGTAATGGTAATGATTCGTCCGAGAGCAGGGGGATTCTGCTATACGCAAGCGGAAATGGCGGTAATGCAGCACGATGCGAAACTGGCCGTCGAGCACGGTGTTGACGGCCTGGTTTTCGGGATACTCACTCCCGACGGCTTGGTCGACGCAGAGCGTTGTAAGCGGATTATTGAACTCGCCCAGGGCCGGCAAACCGTATTTCATCGGGCTTTCGACGTAATCCCTGACCCACTGAAAGCACTCGATCAGTTAGTAGATCTTGGCTTCAGTCGTGTCCTGACCAGCGGCCAGGAAATGACCGTGCCCGAAGGGATTGAACTGATCAGGAAGCTGATCGTTCATGCCGGCGACAGAATCGAAATTCTGCCGGGCAGTGGGCTTCGACCCCATAATATCCGGGCGTTCGTGGAACAGACAAAAGTAAAGCAGGTCCATTTCTCGGCGTTTAGCCAAAGATTCGACTCATCGGTGCAGCATCGACCGCACATTACTTTTAGCGGCGCACTTCGGCCGCCGGAAGATCGATATGATCTTATCGACCGCGACATCATTCAATCCGTCTCCGAACTGTTGAGTCGTTAGTCCCGGTAGCGTCGGACTATTGAAAATATCCCTTTGAGCAGAAAGTGTTACGAGTAAACTTTACTTCCCGAAATATACGATATACCAAAAAGACCACATGAATTGGACATGCTATAAGACGACAAGCAATAGCCTAAGGTTTTTTCTCGTATGTTTAACATTACAAATCTATAATGTTTACGATAAAATGAATTCTAACAAATGCTTTGATCATCATTAGAAAACGATATGATATAAAGCAGAAGTGGTGATGGAAGGAGCATGATAATGGCATATAAATATACTGCATACTCTTGCGGCTTAATAATCACAGTAATCCTGGGGATATTTTCGCTCTTCCTGCTGGAAGGCTGCGGCTCGAAGGGTCTCCGCACAATCGGCGGCGGTGTGACTCCGACAACCGGCCAGGTATCAAAGCAGGAACTGCGGGAACAGCTTGATAAATTCCGGGAATTCTTCAAAGCCACACTTAGACAGGTCGCGAACGAACTTAACGAGCGTGTACCCAGCACGAGAACGGAAAAGACGACTCTGCAAATGAGGGCTCGGATGGTTCAGGGAATCAATGCAATGCTGGACAATGACAACTCAATTGTGGCGTTCATCGAGACGTGGGCCCTGTGCACAAGATTCAGAATGTATCTCGAAGAAGGCGAAGGCAGCTCGCTCTTCGGAGATGCCCATCAGATAGCGCTAAACGGCTCCAAACGTCTGGAAGTGGAAATCCAGCGTATCGGAGTTATTTTTCTTAAAAGCGATGTATTTGAGGCGGCCCGCAAAAACGTGACCGAGTTTGCCCATAATAATCCCATCAAAGGTACGTTTTCCAATGTAATCGTATATGCAACCGAAGTACAGAAGGGCCAGCCGAATCCCTTCGTGAGCGTGTTAAAGATCCCTATGACACCCTTCCGCGCTATAGAAGGAGTGGATCGGACGGCCTCGGCGATACATCAGTTCAGCGATACGGCCGAACGTTTTTCCAATATAGTCGCCGAATTGCCCGAATCCTCACGCTGGCAGTTGCAACTGCTGCTGTTTGACATCGAAGAGGCAAACATGACCAAATCCTTCCTGAACAGCTTGGCGCAGGTTTCTGAAAGCAGTGCCCGCCTGGAACAATCGCTTGGGAAATTACCGGAGCAGCTTCGCGAGCAGTTGACGAAGTTTGTTGAAGATATTGACAATAAGCAGGCCGGTCTTCAACAAACACTCCAACAGGCCGAGAAAACCTCCCTTGCCGTCAACAACACTCTTGAAAAGCTGGATCAGGCCACCGGCTCGTTTGGTGCCGTGGTCAAAGATGTCAACGAAACGATCCATGCATGGGAGACAGCGGCTAAAACCACAGGCGAAGTCGTACAGGAATTCAATAAGAACAAGCCTTCGCAGAAAGAAGCATCGTTTTTCAATATCACCGATTACCGTGACACTGCTGAGCAGACTTCCCAGGCGGCAAACGACATTAAGGCACTTTTGGCTGAAATAGACGACTTATTAGAGTCTCGCCGTTACAGCTCCATGTTGAACCACCTTCTCTTACGTGCCGCGGGATTGGTCGTTTTGATTTTCGTCCTGGCTGTGCT
>JBARRE010000818.1:0-6160 GCA_049644065.1 Sedimentisphaerales bacterium
AATGGGAATTCAAAGAGTCCCATGATCAAATTGGATGATCACCCACAAATAATCCTATTTGGCAAAATACTCCGCAAGATGTGTATCGATGAATTACCTCAGTTGATTAACGTGCTCCTCGGCGAAATGAGCATGGTTGGGCCCCGTCCGCCTCTTACCTACGAAGTAGAAGAGTATTTGCAGTGGAATTACGCACGCTTCGATGCCGTTCCTGGAATGACAGGGCTGTGGCAGGTCAGCGGGAAAAACCGGCTAACTTTTACTAAGATGATGCAGTTGGACATTCGGTATTCGAGAAAAATGTCCTTATGGTTAGATATAAAGATACTACTAAAGACACCGCTCGCGATTGTCTCTCAAATCAGCGACACTCTTCCCTCACGAAAGAGCGAACGGCTGATTGAGGAACTTGTAGAAACTGCTTAACATTGCAGTTGTAGGCTGTGGTTACTGGGATTCGAACCTTATTCGAAATATCAATTCCTTATCCGTTTTTAAATCGAGGAGGTTTTAGAATATGCTTAACGTTGCAGTTGCAGGCTGTGGTTATTGGGGTCCGAATCTTATCCGGAACTTCAATTCACTTTCAGATTGCCAGTTGAAATCAGTTTGCGATACAAACCCTGAACGTCTGGCGCACATGAAGACTCTCTATCCTGAGGTAGGAACAACTTCCGACTTCGATGACCTGGTCAAGGATCCGGATATTGACGCAATTGTGGTGGCCACGCCTGTTCGCTATCACTATGAGATGGCTAAGAAAGCCTTGAAGGCGGGCAAGCATACGTTTATTGAGAAACCCATGGCTCGATCTTCCAGGGAGTGCGAGGAACTGGTGGAAATCGTCGAAAAACAGAAGCTCGTACTTATGGTCGGGCACACCTTTGTCTATTCCCTACCGGTCAGGAAGATCAAGGAAATCGTCAACTCTGGCGAACTTGGAGACCTGCAATATATCAGTGCGCGTCGCCTGAACCTTGGTTTGCTGCAAAAGGACATCAACGTAGCCTGGGACCTTGCGCCACATGACATCTCTATCATTCTCTACGTCCTGGAAAAAGAACCGGTGTCCGTGAATTGTCAGGGAAAATCCCACATTGCCAAGGCGGTCGAAGACGTAACCAATATGACGCTGAATTTCGCTAATGGCGCTTTTGCCATAATCCAGAGTAGCTGGCTTGATCCTAATAAGGTCCGAGAGATAGTGTTCGTTGGCAATAAAAAGATGCTCATTTATAACGATGTAGAGCCGATAGAAAAGATAAGAATATACGACAAGCGAGTGGAGATACCCCCCCACTACGATTCATTCGGGGAGTTTCAATATTCCTACCACTATGGGGGTATGTACTGTCCCTATATCAAGCTGGTCGAGCCACTGAAAGTGGAATGCCAACACTTCCTGGACTGCATCACGACAGGAGCAGAGTGTCTGTCGAGCGGCTTTGAGGGATTGGAGGTAGTCCGGATCCTCGAGGCTGCTTCGGCATCTCTGCAAAACAGCGGCGGCAAAGTGGCTATAAGACATTCCGCGATAAATACGGCCCAGACCGTATAAGCGGAGACTCTCGCCGACACAAATCCTGCTGATACCCCTTATGGCACGACATACGGCGGGCCGGTGGCTTACGACACATGTGAAAATGTGTTGCCCTACTGCTCACTTCTCGAGCCACCGCTGAACTATGCTCGTTATCCGATGAGGCAGTAAGTTGTCGAAACAAAAGGGTTATCGGCCCTGCGGCTGCAATCACGAATTGCAAAATGGCTCAAAGAAATACTCTTTAAGTGACTATGAGTCGATGTCGATATATGAGTTGAACGTGTATTTGAGCATAATGTGACTCGACGACGAGCTTGGTGTGTTGAATATGTGTCTGACACCTGAGCGAGAGAAGAGTTGCGGTCTACCTACCAGGACGGAGTCTGCGCAAGGCAAGCTGAGTCATTGTTGCTCGTTGAGTGGTGAATATCTTAAGCTGGTCGAGCCTTTGAAAGTGGAATGTCAGCACTTCCTGGATTGTGTAAAGACGGGAGCAAGGTCCGAATCGAGCGGCGTCGAAGGGCTGGAAGTAGTTCGGATCCTCGAGGCTGCCTCCGAATCATTAAAAAACGGCGGTGGCAAGATCAAGATTGGTTTGCCCTCAGCACCTTAAAAATTAGAGTATTATTCGACCGTGCTAACTGCTGGTTACTAATCCCAACGATTAAGTCGCTCAAAAGCAGCAATCTGACAGTTCAAACAGCTAAACTCTAATCATTAACTACTAATGGCTTAACTTATGATCAAAAAGTTATTGTCCTCGCAGCTTAGACTCAATATGGCCTCTGGGGTAGGGGTTACAGTTATTAACGCTGTGGCCATGGCGGTAGCGTTTCCAATGTACCTGCATTTCCTCGGTTATGAAAAGTATGGCGTTTGGCTAGTTCTGGCCACAGTCTTGAGCTTTGCCCGCCTGGGCAATCTCGGCATAGACCAGGCTGTTATGAAGCTGGTTGCCGAAGAACATGGCCGGGGTGATATTGAAGGCGTCCAGCGATATGTTACAACGGCCTTGGCATTACTGTGTCTCAGCGGTGTCCTTGTCCTGCTACTGGTACTGATTTTTAAGACCCAGATCATTGGTGTGTTCAAGTTAAGCGAAGAAAATGCACAGACGGCTTTGTGGCTACTACCCTATATCGGCATTCTGAGCATATACGTTTTCATCGTTCAGGCATTAAATGCTACGCTATCCGGCCTTGGCCGAATAGATTTGGCGAACTACATCCAATCAATCGGTCGAATCGTCGCGGTGACTGTCGTCGCCACATTACTGTTCACAGGTCGGGGCATTGAGAGCCTGCTCATCGGAAATACCCTTTCGTATGTGTTTATTCATATAGTAAGTCTTATTTGCATTTCGCACATAGCTCACATCCGTCTTTTGCGGATAAGAAATCTGGATGCTCAACGTGGTAAGCGCATCTTACGCTTCGGCAGTGGGATATTTGGAGGAACCGTTGTTAGTATGTTGGGCAGCCCATTTCTCAAGTTAATGCTTTCGAGATATGCCGGGGTCTCCACCATACCGATTTATGAGATAGCATTTAGGGGTAGCATGCAGTTTCGTGGCCTGATCGAGGCAGGCTTTCGGGCATTTATGCCGGAGATTAGCCGGATTAGCGCAAATATGACAAAATGCGCCAAGGACAGGATATCGCAGTTAAATCGCCGTGCCATGAAGCTGATAAATGTATTTGGAATTCCCATGTACACTGCGATGCTCATCTTCACAGCGCCTTTGCTCAGAGTATGGCTAAGAGAAGAATTCATTCAGATTATCCCGCTTGCTTTTCGCCTCATGCTCGTAGCAACTTTTATAAACCTCTTGGGTGTGCCTTCCTATTATATATTGTTGGGCATGGGACGTGTCCGTACCGTTTTCGCAGCGAGGTGCATCTCATGGTTGACCAGTATGGCACTTGTGACAATGATAGCTGTCAACAGAAACTACTTATCGGTTCCTGTTGTGTGCATGTGCTTGATCATTTCGTGGTCCTTGTCGTCCATTTACTTAATATGGCGGTTTCGCTCTGCCATGCTGATTTATGGGAAAACAGTGTCGTCAATTGAAGAACCAATGTTTGACATTATTCATAAATAAGTCTGACCTGCTCTGTAGAAAAGCTCATTTACACGTATGATGATAGCGATGTTGTGGGTTAAGACTTTGAGCATCATTTCACGATTCTGAGCCCAGTAAGATTTTGACCGCAGAGCTTCGCCTTGATTGCGTTTGATCATGCTGAAAACTGTTTCGACCTGCCAGCGTTGCCCAAAGATTTCCTTTTCAAACTCCTGCTGCATCAATCGGCGATATTTACCTAGAAAAGGTTTTGTAGTCGGACGGCCGTGTTTTGGAGGGATTGTGCTTTTTATGTTGTGACCTTCACGTGCAAATCGATGATTGGATTCACTGTCATAGCCGGCATCGGCAAGGACGTGTTCGATTATGTGCCTGTTAATCGCCGGTGTCATTATTTTTTCGAACTAATTGATGTCAACGCTCGGGCCTCGCGTGGTGATCGCTGAGAGTACCATGTGATTGCTGCAATCGCAGGCAATCGCCAATTTAGACCAACGTCGATAATAGGTCTCTTCATAGGTTTCGGGCTGTTTTGAGCGTTTTCTGCGAACGAAGTATCGGCTAATATGCCCGGCCTCCAAGCCGGTGGAATCGACCGCAGCCAACTTGATTTTCTCGCTCTTGTTGGTGACTCTTACACTGCTTTCGAGTAGTTGATTGGCTATGTTCGATTGCAAGAGTTTCTTCGATGCTTTCTGTAAAGTGGTAAAGTGAGGGATGACGGACAGATTGAAAGTCTTGCACAGGTCAGGGCAGTCATTAAGGATTGCTACAATCCCTCGGTAGTCTGTTTTGAAAAAGATCTTTAAGACAAGGCAGACTAATATTTGTGGTTGAGTGAATTTTCTTGGACTGAATCGATGGCTATACTGAGGCAGTGCATCTTTAGCGACATGATATGCTGCCTGTGCCACCCTTTTTGGAGACTTAGATGTAGTGCTCATTCTCGATTGTATACAACAGTCGAAAACAGCGCGCAAGTTTAAAATAGGTAATTTATCAAAGCTTTTCTACAGAGCAAGTCTGACCGATTTTTTCAGGAACGGTTATGTTTAGCCGTTAAGGTTGTACTACTATGGACAGAATAGCCCAAATATGGCGCGAATGTTTATCTGCGTTTGATATAGAATCGGCAACTCTGTTGTGGCAGAGCACTCTTGACCCGTTTCGACGGACCTATGTTGCGAATGGCTATATTTATAAAGTTGTTGCCTTGCAGCATGAAATTACCAGCAATCTTCGTACGCAGGATTTGGCCGGCGAGTTTGCAATCCTTAAGCGTTGCGCTGGTATTCCCGGTGTTCCTTCGGTGATAGCACATCACAAGACTGATGAATTTGAAGTCCTCGTTATGAAGCGGCTTCCCGGCGAACAATTTACTAATCTTACTGTCGGGTGGTTCCGACTGTTCATAATTCTGTCCAAGTTAGCAATTATACTCCTCAGGTTATCGTGGCGAGGCATTAGTCACAATGATATTTTACCTAAAAATATACTTGTAACGTCTAAGGATTCAGTGTCACTAATTGATTTCGATCAGGCTACTCGGACTCAGTTTTTAGTGGCACTTATTCGACAATTTACTGGGAAAAATATAGGAGGAAGTGAAATGTACGGTTCTCTTGTCACCACACTTAAAAAATGTGTTAGGAAAAAGCTGTCAGCAAGAATGGTGCAATTCTTGAGAAGATTGCTTAGACGCAATAATAATGAGGCAATGCAGACCCTTCCTATTCTTCCAGATAACGCTAGTTCTAAACTAAAAACACTACTTAAGGCATGGCAACTGGCGCAACTTTCCGATGCCAGCTCACCAGGCAGGCAAGTCGCCTACTATTCGCTTGATGTTGAAGGTTATCACCTGCCAGGTGAACGTGTGTGGGTTGACCGCTGGAATATGCTACGTTCGATTACTGATTATTCCGGCAAGCGTATTCTGGAACTTGGATGTAATATGGGTTTACTGTCAACCTTCCTCCTGAAAGATTCGCATGCCAGTTCGGCACTTGCTGTGGATATTGACGCCAAGATACTTGAAGCAGCAACACTAGTCAGCATGGCCTTCGGCGTGAAACCTGTTCTAAAGGTCCAAAACTTTGATGTGTCTGAGGATTGGGAGGCAAAACTAGCTGATTTCAGACCAGACATTGTGTTTGCTCTCAATGTCTTTAACTGGGTGCAAAACAAGCAGGGCTTGTTGCGTTTCCTTGGGCGTTTCGAGGAGCTAATTTATGAGGGCCACGACAGCTTTGGCGTAGAGAGCAAACGATTAAGTAATGTTGGTTTCAAACAGATCAACATTGTTGGTATCAGTGAGCGTAAACGAGAAATTCTACACTGTCGGAAGTAAATCCATATTGTGATTAGTGCAACAAAGGCAAGCAAGAATGGGTAAAGTTAATTTCAGAACCGTTTCAACCTGTTTATTAACATACAGCCTCTTATTTGTGTGTATTTTTACATCTAATAATTGGGGATATGATCCTCCAACTGCGAAGGGCGAAATATTTCGTTTTGATAAGATATTGTTC
>JBARRE010000819.1:0-4974 GCA_049644065.1 Sedimentisphaerales bacterium
CTATGTAACCATTCGATTGCATCGGTTACATAGTGGAGGGTTCAACAGGTTGCCAGTTAGCGTTGGGCAGCGACCGTATTTGGAAGAATACGCTTGTACCGCACTTATCTATGAGTTTGAGAAGGAACGCGGAAGAGAAGCAGCTGATACCTTGATCCCTGGTAGACTATCTGCGAAAATCCACCTGGAAAATTCGGCACTAATGAACGGTCTCAGGAGACAATAGATATGAGTGCTTCTTTAACAAAATGCAAAAAATCGTTGGCGACAGTGTGGTTTGTCGGAGCTGGGATCGTGTTCACATTGATCCTGCTGCAGACTCTGTTCGGCAAGTACTCTGGAGAGGAGGAAAGAGCATGGAGTTGGTTTTTGCCCACCGTGATGCCGACCCTCTCCTTGATGATAGGGGTATTGGTTGCGGATGCCAAGCAGGAACCAGCGGAAGAGGAAAGGAAGATCGACCTCTTCCTCTTCAAACTGGCTATGAGCCTATCGATAGTGTATTTTGGCATCGTGCTCATAACAGTACTTGTTCAACCATTTACGACAATGCCGATATTGGAACTTTTAGAGCGATCCAATTTGTGGTTAGCGCCATTGCAGGGGCTTGTAGCAGCGTCACTTGGGGCGTTTTTCATAAAGAGATAGATTTGCTCAAATACCGGAAATTGGAAATTTCGTTGGGAATTAAAGCGTTACGGTACATTTTTCGATGAGTTGTGCTTGCTAATGATAGGTTTTGATAGAGGACAGCGTGTGGGCTGAATTACTGCGGAGCTTTGGGACGCAGACATCATTTGGAATTATGTATGGTGGCCACGGAATTAAACAACATTTATGTTGTCAACATTTGTTTTTGCAATAGTATATTCAGTATTATCAGGAAAACCATATATTATTATGTTAGGCATATCAAGGAAAACGCATGGATAACTGGGCGAAACTTGTCGAAGCGCTGGCGGCCCTGGTCTGGCCGCTTCTTGTTATCGTCGTAGTCCTCCGCTTTGCACCTGCGATGCGGGCGTTGATCGAATCAGCCAAGTCTCGCCGGTTCACTGTGAAGCTCGGAGGGCAAGAGCTAACCATGGACGAGGTTAGCGAGCAGCAAGGCAATCTGATCGCTGACCTGCAGGCGCAGGTTGCTGCTCTCCGTGAGGCTGTGGGCGTGGACAACTTGCCAAGTAGGCCCACAGACTCCCCGGCAGATGCGGCTGGACGGACTGCGCCGGTCGTCCTGTGGGTCGACGACCAGCCAAAGAACAACAGCTACTTCGTTCAGCAGCTCACGTCGGGAGGTATCGATGTTCACCTAGCGTTATCGACTGCCGAGGGATTGCAACGATTCGAGGGCGGAAACTACAGGCTTGTAGTGTCCGATATCGGGCGAAAGGAGGAAGGTGAATACAGACGGCGGGCGGGTTTGCAATTGCTTTCTGCCATTCGGTCGGTGAATGACAAAGTCCCCGTTGCGCTGTACACGAGCAGTCGCGGCGCCCGCGAACACTCACGAGAGGCAACGGACTTGGGAGCCACGCTGGTCACTTCCTCGCCGACCGAACTTGCTAACTTGTTGCGAATCAGTTTGCCGGAATGGAGCGCCTAACACAAGGAATCAAAGGGATACGGTACATTTTTGGGCTCAAAGACTAAAACATCCACACAATGATGGCAAAATAGAATATTTCGTGACTTGTGACTTGTGACTCGTGACTCGTACTACGTAATCCGAGCGCGGTCTGTTTTCAGAAAACATCCGGTCTTAACAATTGTGGAGGATTTTTTTGTATTTGGCATATTTTTTCTGCAGATCGAGGAAGGGGAAATCTGTCAAAATCTTTTGACCAGTCCCACCAGCCAATCCGAGCGCACTACGCCGTGAAAGTAATACTCGCCAAATGGCCGCTCTGTGGGGGTTGAAAAAACTATCTTAGGCGGGCTGTCCTTGCTATAATACCTGCAGAAAAACTATGGCTGTTTATAAAGTTGACGGCCGGCAACTACTGAAATACGGATTAACACAAAAAGGAAAGAGACAATGAAGAAACCAACAGCCAATTCTGCTCATACGAAGAAGGTGATTACCCGAAGAAATTTCCTGGCTGGAACAGCGGCAGCCACGGCCTTCTCGGCTGTACCTCGCCACGTTCTCGGCGGTAGCGGCAACATTTCACCCAGCGAAAAAATCAACGTCGCAATCATCGGCACGGGTGGACAGGGCATTGTCAACATGCAACAGCTTTTCAACGAGCCCGACGTTCGCATCGCCGCCTTATGCGACGTAAATGAAGCCAGCGACTACAGCATGTTTTACTATGGCGGTACCGCCGGACTGAAACCGGCGCTTGAGCTGGTCCAAAAGCAGTACGGCCAAGCCTGCCCGACATATCGCGATTATAATCAAATGCTCGATACCGAAGATATCGACGCCGTCCTGATTGCTACGCCGGACCATTCTCATGCCGTGATTTCTCTGGCCGCCATCGCCAAAGGTAAGCACCTCTATTGCGAAAAGCCCCTCTGCCGAACCGTTTACGAAACACGTGTTGTCACCGAAGCGGCCCGCAAGGCCGGCGTCGCTACACAGCTCGGCAACTTCGGGCACTCCAGCGAGGATATCCGCCTTGCCTGCGAATGGATATGGGATGGAGCTATTGGAGATGTGCACGATGTGCATGCCTGGACGAGCACCGGCGCTCGTCGCTGGACCAGTCTCACCGGCCTGCCCAAAGATACACCGCCCGTGCCGGCCGGCTTCGATTGGCAGCGATGGCTCGGCCCTATTCCTACCCGCCCATATCACCCTGACTATGCCCCGGTCCGCTGGCGCGCCTGGTGGCAGTTCGGCTCCGGTACGATCGGTGACTTTGCCTGTCACCATCTGGATCCGGCCTTCTGGGCGCTTAAACTGGACCAGAGCGCAACCTTCAGTGTCGAGGCAAGCTCGTGTGGTACGACTGAAGAGACCTGCCCGGCTGCGTCGCTGATGTATTTCGATTTCCCGGCTCGGGCCGGAATGGGACCGGTTCGTATCACCTGGTACGAAGGCGGAGTTATGCCGCCGCGTCCTGTGGAGCTGGAAGAAGGCAGAAGCCTCGGCGACCACGGCATTCTATTCATAGGAACCAAGGGTTCCATCCTGGGCGGCGGCTGGTCGAGGTCCCCGCGTATCATTCCCGAAACTAAAATGCGGGCCTACCGCAAGCCACCCAAGAGCCTGCCCCGTGTCAAGGGACATCATCGCGACTGGCTCGACGCCTGCCGGGGCAAAGGCCGGCCGAGCACATACTTCGACTACGCCGGGCCACTTACCGAATTCACCCTGATGGGTAATGTCGCGCTGCGTGCCGGCAAGAAACTGAACTTTGACTGGAAGAATATGAACATCACGAACGTCCCCGAAGCCAACAAATTCATCAAGCCGAACTACCGCGAAGGCTGGACGATATAAACGAAAATTCATAGATATAAATACGGGAGTGAAGTTATGAGACGGCGAGATTTCATCGCGGGCACGACATTCGGACTGGCGACATTGGCTGCGGGGCGATCGAGCCATGCCAACGCGAAAGGAGTAAAGTACAAAGTTGCCGTTATTGGCAGGACCGGGCGAGGAAACTATGGACACGGGCTGGACGTGGTGTGGAACGATATCGAGCAAGCTCAAGTGGTGGCCGTGGCCGACCCGGATCCGAAAGGGCGCGGGGCCGCTGCGAAAAGACTCAAAGCACTGAAGAGCTATGCCGATTATCGTCAAATGCTTGAGATTGAGCGTCCACAAATCGTGAGCGTAGCCCCTCGCTGGCTCGACTGTCATCACGATATGGTGCTGGCATGTGCAGAATTCGGCTGCCATGTATTTCTTGAGAAGCCCATGTGCCAGAGTCTGGAACAGGCGGACGCCATGATTGCCGCCTTTGAGAAACGGAGCTTGAAACTGGCAATCGCTCATCAGACGCGCTACAGCCCGGCACTGGCCCAGGCTCAGAAGGCGATTGCAGAAGGCCTGCTCGGCGACATTCTCGAGCTGCGCGGCCGAGGAAAAGAAGACCGTCGCGGCGGCGGTGAGGACCTTATGGTGCTCGGCACGCACGTTATGGATCTGATGCGTTTCTTTGCCGGAGATGCGCGATGGTGCTTCGCCAGCGTGAGAAATGATCGAGAGTCTGTCACCGAAAAGCACGTACGTGACGGGGCGGAGGGAATCGGCCCGCTTGCCGGTGACGAGATTCATGCCGTATATCGTTTTGACGGGATAACGATGGGTTATTTCTCGACGCACCGTACCCGGCATGGAGCTGCGGAGCGTTTTGGCCTGCAGGTATACGGAAGCAGGGGGATTCTGACGATGACAACTGGCTCTGTTCCCGAGATATGGTTTGTGGAGGATCCGTCCTGGCAGCCCGGGCGCAGCAAGGTCCGATGGAAGCGGATATCGAGCGCCGGCATAGATAAGCCGGAACCTCTCAAGGACCGAAGCCTCCATTACGGCAACCGGCTCATCGCACTCGATTTGATCCGTGCAATTGAGGCCGATACCCAGCCGAAGGACGGCATGTATGATGGGCGTGCGGCGCTGGAAATGATACTGGCGATATACGAATCACACAGGCTCAATGCACCGGTTGAGCTGCCGCTGGAGAATCGCAAGCATCCGCTGAGTATGCTGTCTGATAGGGAATAAAACTGCCGAAGCAGCAGTTGGAATATAGCGGTTTGACTTTTTTTTCGGGAGATAATCATGTTTCTTAACAAACGAGAAATCGCTCTTACGGTTTTAGTATTACTTGCCGGTCTTGCAATCGGTAGCAGTGCCCAGGAAGCAAATCAAGGCGACGTTCGCAGTCTCGGTGCCGTCGGTGATGGCGTAACCGACGACACCGTCGCGATCCAGAAAGCCGTCGACTCCAGCCTCGGTGCGGTCACGCTATCTAAGGGCGTATACCGTATCACACGACCGATTGTGATTGACCTGGA
>JBARRE010000820.1:0-6575 GCA_049644065.1 Sedimentisphaerales bacterium
GCGGTTCTCGTTGTGAATTATCCGGCCATCCCTTCGGAAACTGAGGCCGGTTATGGCATCGAGTGGCAAGCCACGGCAAATATCTTCCATCGCTTCTTCGCCGTCTCCGCGAACGACCATGGTCACGTTTGGGAATTCCGATAGCCACAGTTCAGGATCTTCAGTAGCATGCCGTCCGCCAAGAACTACTGGAATCTCAGATCCAACGGAACGTATCTCCTCGCGCAGGAATTCAACATTATTGTTCCAATTGACCGAAAAGCAGACCAGGTCGGTTTCCGGACGCAAGAAATCTCTGGTGTGCCCGGCCTCCTGTCGCATATCCACGACATCCAGAGCCTGTGCATAGGGTTCAACCACTGCTGCGATGTACTCGAGTCCCAGCGGTGGAAAAAAGCTCATTTTGCCCAGGTCGCGCCGATATGGGTACGCGCAAAGCACATGTCGGAACTTCCGTGTTTCATCTGTTTCTGTATTTTGCAGAATGCTATAAGCACTACTCATGCTATCCAATCCCTTTCGCCAGCAATAACTCTTCTACACGTTCGACGATGAATAGAGGGGCACCCGGCAAAAGGAGAATCGACATCTTTGGTTTTACTGCGGAGCCTCACTGCGCGGCATACCCTTGCTCTTCACGGACTTAAATCGACGAGAGACCGTTCGTAAGATGGTAGCTGAACCGGCATCTCCTATTTTGCGTCTCACGCGAACACTCTTATGCTCGTTAATCTTATAATATATCGTCACTTCCCCTGAATTTCAACAGTCTGCACTACAAGAACGGAATAGCACAGACGAATTAGGGTAAGCCGAAGAAGCTTTTGCTGGCGGCGGTGACGGTCCGGGCGAAATCGGCCGGGTCTGTCTCTTTTAGCTCGGCTAAAAAGCGGGCGGTGTGGGCCATCAGGGCAGGCTCGTTTATCTTCTGCTTTCGCATAGGCGCCGGCGACATGTACGGGCAATCGGTTTCGAGCATCAATCTGTCCGGCGGCACGATTTTGGCGGCCTGGCGGGTCTCCTCAGCGTTTTTGAAAGTCACGACGCCTGTAAAGGAGATATAAAAGCCATGGTCCAGAACGATCCGTGCCTGCCGGGCCGAGCCGCTGAAGCAGTGAAAAACCACGCCCCGAAGCCGGCCTTTCAAACCGATGAACTGCTCCAAAATATCGATCGTTTCGTCGAACGCCTCCCGGCAATGAATAATGACGGGCAGATTCAGCTCCCGGGCGATCTCCAACTGTGCCTCGAAAACTCGCCTCTGGTCCTGCCGGGGTGAAAAGTCATAATGAAAATCCAGCCCCGTCTCGCCGATGGCGACAACTTTTTCGCTTCGGGCAAGCTCTTTAAGTTCGGCCATAGTGTGAGCCGCGACATCTTTGGCATCGTGCGGATGAATCCCGACCGCGGCGTACATGTTCTCGAACCTGTTCGCAAGCTCGACGGTATTTCGATTCTGCTGCGGGTCGGTCCCGACGGTTATCCACCCGACAACGCCCGCGGCTCTGCTGCGGTCTACGACAGCATCGATATCGCCGGCTAACTGCTCAAACGTCAAATGACAATGTGTATCAATCAGTTCCATGTTTTCTACGGCACAAAAGCATTTTCGTAATGTCTTATCTGAGCGGGGCCTTTTTCGCCTAATACGATTGTCACCACGTCGAAGCGACAAGGGCGGTCCTCGATGTCGTTGGCGGCAAGAAAATAGCGTGTCGTCCGGAGCATTCTGGTTTTTTTGGCTTTGGTGACGGCCGACTCGGACGGGCTGAAATCCTCGTTCGCCCTGGTCTTTACTTCGACAAAGACAAGCGTCCCTTCGCTATCGACCATAATTAGATCGATTTCACCGGTCTTGCAGGAGAAGTTGCGGGTGAGCGTTTTGAGACCTTTGCGTTTGAGGAATTTCTCGGAGCGTTTTTCACCCCATCGGCCGAGCAGCTCTTTGTTCGCCAGCAGCTTCCGTTTGTTCGGCAGCAGATTTCGTATCTCGTGTTTCGTATCGATCTCGTTATCTTGAGACGGTGTGGTCGCTATGCCGCTGTTTGAGCCTGACTGCCTTGCCGGTCCGACCACGCAGATAATAGAGCTTTGCTCGCCTGGTCTTGCCGCTTCGGATCGGCTTGATATCGATGACGTTAGGCGAGTGCAGCGGGAATATCCGTTCGACGCCCTCGTTAGCGGCGATTCGCCGGACGGTGAAGTTTTCGTTAATGCCCCGGCCTCTGCGTGCAATGACCGTGCCGGAAAATATCTGCGTTCGCTCTTTGTCGCCCTCTTTGATACGGCAGTGGACCTCGACGATATCGCCTATCTCGAAGTGAGGGATATTGTCCTTGAGACTCTTGCTCTCAACGGCGTCCAAAAGTTCAGTTTTCACTGATTTATCTCCTAATTTATCGTCGTTAGGTAGGGTGTGCACAGCACACCATTTTCTACTAACGACAGAATACTAAACCCCAAATGATAACGACCTTTTGCTCCAGGAGCAAGCATTTTTTCAAAAATTAACGTTTCGCCTTGTCCGGGGGCATTTTCCCCCCGGCGAATTGCCTTCGAGAACGGGCCGGTACCCCAATATACCGTTCTAACCCCGATATACGGTTCAAGAAAGTAACATTCGTTCTTAACACCCTTTTTTTCATCCCGCTGCCTTGGGGCAGGATTTTGAAATTGGCCCATTCGACTGCGCTCAGGACAGGCTTTGAATTGGCTTTGTTTTGCATTTCTCATTAGATACAGCCCCAACGTTCCTAATTATCCGCATAATGAAACGCGGATATAAAAAAAGCCCCTGCTTTACGGAGGGAAAGTGTGTATACAAAGCAGGGGCCATAAAGAGCTGCAAGTATCAAACTCGCAGCCCTTGCTAAGGTTTAATTTTGATCATTCTTTTACAGTGTTCTGCGCCTCCTCAGCCAACTGACAAAACCGACGCCGATGCTGCCCAACAAAATCGCACCCGGTGCGGGAATCACGTTAACATTGTCTACACCAACGTAGCTGTCAAGATTACTGTCAAGACCATTCATGTTGGTAATCAACAGTGTATACACGCCCGAGTTAGCAATTGTATAGCTGACTGACGTCCAGGGAGTACCATAGAAATCACCAGGATCGGTACCACCACCAGGGCCACTGGGGTTAGAACCAATATTGTGTGAAAACAGTGTACTCACTAACGGGCCACCTGTTCCTAAGCCCGAAAGAAGCATTCCCGTGCCCGTGTCGTCAAACGGCGCGTAGTCCTGTGAATCCCAGAAGTAATCAAATGACAGGTCAGCACCTGCAGTCGCGTAAAAACTCTGATATAACTGGGTAATGCTCCCTGGTCCATCTGTCTTCAACAAGGCAAAAGCGCTGCCATCAGTTGGTGCCCAGCTCGTCGTTCCATAAACGATGGGGCCATCCCCACCAACATTTGTCATAGGATCAGTATGGCTTGCGACAACACTTGCTGAAGCGCCGCTCGGCACGATCGTCGTCCAGCCCGTCAGGTCGCCGGATTCAAAGCTTCCATTTATAAAACCAGCCTGGGCACTGCCAGCAGCCAGAATCAGAAATGCCAGGGCACAAATCATTATTATTTTCTTCATCATTATTCTCCTCTAATTAGTTGTATCCTTACAAACAATCTGTTTTTGACAAGAGTCAGGTCAACGTTTGATCTGAAGGGTCTTGCGCATTGACCCTCCATGTTATAAATAGGTAAAGTTGCCAATCAGGCAAGATTGGATGAACCACGGACTGTGTAACTAAAAGAGATGCAGGTGAAAAACAAATGTTCCGCCTGACACCACTGCTCCGTTTCCTGCCGTATTACCTAACTTCCAACTCTGTCCCATACCTGATCACACATCAGGTTTTGCCCAGGAACCGTGGATACGTAATACGCCCGAACTTATATTCTCAGGAAAACTCTTTTCCTACTTACCTATTTTCCCCATATTCCGTAGTGGTGTCAAGAAAAAATTTGAAAAAATCCTAACAAATTTAAAAATACGTAGTCACCACAATATACAATCTGCCCTGAAGGGCTTTTAAGGCTGATTTAGAGTGGCAAGACTTTCATTTATTAGAGGCTTTGGCGGCAGAACCAGTGAAAACAAGCCTCGGTTTATTGCATTTCAAAGAAGATTTTGATATTACAGCACGGTTTGACGATGTAGCATTGGTATTTGTCCCGGAGCCTAATACTCTTATCCTGTTAGGTCTGGGCGGCATGGCATGGCATTGCTTAGACAACGCCGGTAACAGAGGAGGACTTAAAAGATTTAGCCATTATAACTATGCAACTGCTATTGCTCTACACGTTGGCTTTATCTGCTACCGTTTTCTGCCATTGGTGGATTTTTTTTGTCAGCCGGACGATGACGTCTTTGTGCCGGCCGGAGTCGAAAAGATTCGTGGTCTCTCCCGGGTCTTCGTTCAGATTGAAGAGCTGGCATTTATCCACGTCGCTGAGGCACAGTTTCCAGCCGTCCGGTGATATCACGGCCCGTGTCTGTTCGTTCTCTACGCGTTTGAGTTCTTCTTTGCCAGCCAGTTTAGTGCCGCCTTTTTTGACTGAGATGGCGCCGCTGTTCGGATTCCACTGGATATAAACGTGGTCCCGTTCGGGCCTGCCTGTTTTGATCAGCGGCACCAGGCTCCGGCCGGGAAGGCGCTGGTCACGACTGCAGCCCAGCAGCTCCAGCAGGGTCGGCACCATATCGATCTGACTGACCGGATTGGCAATCACACGCTGCCTCGTGCCCAACTGCGGGATGCGCATCAACCAGGGGATTCTGACGGCCTCCTCGTACATCACACTTTTTGTCACCAGGTTGTGCGAGCCCATCATGTCGCCATGGTCGCTGGTGTAGACCACAATCGTGTTCTCCGCCAGCCCGATGTTCTCCAGCGTTTCGAGAATCGCGCCGACGCTGCGGTCCACCTGCGTGACAAGCCCCCAGTATTTGGCAATCAGGCTTCTGATAGCCTTTTCATCCTTGCCATATTTCTCCCGGCAGCTTTCGCGCTTGACACGATAGCGCAGTGGTTCGTTCTCTTCCAAAGGATCGCTGAAATTGGCGGGCAGATCGACTTGCTCCGGATCGTGTTCGTTATCCAGCGGGCCGAAAAAGGGCATGTGCGGTTCGAGGAAATTGATATAAAGCATGAACGGCTCATCGCGATGCCGGCGCAGAAAGTCACAGGCCTTTAGCTCCAGGAACTTCGGCTTGCAATGTTCGATGGGACGTCGCGCGGCGAATGCCCGGCTGAACTTGCCGTTTCTGTCAGGCTGATAGCCGTGCTCGACGAGAAAATGATGATAGTCGCTTCGTTTTTTTCGGTCGCGGTCGGCGCTGTAATGCGAGCTGTAGCCGTCCTCCATGGAGACCCATTCATGGAAATCGTGCTGGGCGAAGATTTCATCGCCCAGGTGCCACTTACCCATATAGGCCGTGCGGTAATCGGGATCGTTCAGCATCTCCGGCAGGCACGGAACTTCGGCCGGCAGCGGGATATTGTTGCGAGTGCAGCCGGACGTATGAGGCCACAGGCCCGTCATTACCGCCGAGCGGTTCGGCGTGCAAACCGGCTGGGTGACATAAGCCCTCTCGAAAACCACGCTTTCGGCCGCCAGCTTATTCAGGTTCGGGGCGTGAATTTTCGTATTGCCATAGACGGCCATCGTGTCGGCGCGCTGCTCATCGGTCCAGATGAACAGCAGGTTGGGTTTGCGTTTGCTTGTATGCGCCGAATCTTTCGATGCGTGCAGACATCCAGGCGTGGCCATTGCCGCCGCACCAAGTCCGATTGTTTTCAGAAAATGCCGGCGTGTGCGATTGACTCTACTCATTATTTTCTCCTGATACTCGTTTGGCTATGACCGGATCGGCCAGTTCGGAGATTCTGTTCGGGCGGTTTTAAGATATGTTTCAATCTTCGAAATCACATCCGGATTCTCTGCTGCGATGTCATTCTTTTCCGCTATATCCTTATTTAGGTCGTAAAGCTCCAGCGGTTTATCCGGAGCAGGCCGGAGGGCCTTATAGTTTCGCCAGCGGACCGCCTGCTGGAACTTACCGGTAGGAAATTCCCAATACAAAAACCGGTCGTCCGTTCTCTGTTGTTTGCCCAGAAGTGTCGGAAGAATGCTGATACCGTCAATATTCGAAGGCCGGGTCGTCCCGGCGACATCGGCAATGGTGGGCATTACATCAGCAAAGTACCAGGGCGCATTGCTGGTCTTTCCCGCCGGAACCTTGCCGGGCCAGCGGGCGATCATCGGTGTCCGGATGCCGCCCTCGTACAGGTTGGTTTTGTGTCCCCGCAACGGGCCGGAGCTGTCGAAAATCCCGTCCCAGCGTTTGGCAGCTCCATTGTCTGAGCAGAAGAACACCAGTGTCTTCTCATCGATGTCCAGCTCTTTAAGCAGTTTCATAATGCGCCCGACGTCGGCATCCATTCGCGTAATCATCGCTGCGTGAACCTTGGCGTCGTCGGGCCAGGATTTGTCTGTGTAGGGTTCAGTGCTTGGTATCTCGTACTTGGCATGCGGAATGGTGTAGGGCAGATAGAGAAAGAAG
>JBARRE010000821.1:0-10852 GCA_049644065.1 Sedimentisphaerales bacterium
CCAGTTTGCGATGTCCAGGTGATGGACACCCCAGTTTACAATAAAGCCGGCACAGTAATCCCACGTCAGATACCAGTCCGGAAAAGCCCATCTGCCGCCATTGTAAGGTTTCATCGGCGCCGGTCCAAGGTACATATCGTAATCAAAACCCGCAGGGATGGGCTCTTCGGTCGTTGGTTTACGATATCCCCGCTTATACTCAGGCCCGGGAGCGCCAACCTTGACGGTATGAATTTTGCCGACGTATCCGTTTATTGCCAGTTCGCAGGCAAATCTAAAATTTCGCTCCGACCGCTGCTGGGTGCCAGTCTGGAACACCCGGCCGTACCTGCGGACCGCATCTCGCATTGCCTTGCCCTCGGCAACCGCGACCCCAGTCGGCTTTTCACAATACATATCCTTGCCGGCCTGCGCCGCGGCAGTGGCAATCAATGCGTGCCAGTGGTCCTGCGTAGCAATCACCACGGCATCGATGTCCTCACGGGCGAGCAGTTCACGGAAATCACGGAAAGTCGCACATCCTTTGTCGCCGTAATGACCGTCGATGAGGTTCTTTGCCTTTTGACGCCGGTCTTGATTAACATCGCAAACAGCTACCATCCGAACTACCGGATTATTCAGGAATGCTTTTGTGTTATGTGTGCCCTGCCCGCCGGCGCCGATGCATCCCATTACGATACGATTGGCCGGGGCAACACTTCCGGCTTTTCCTAAACACGATGAAGGAACAATATATGGGAACGTTGTCAAACCGGCAGTAATTCCTGCCGCTCGTTTCAGCAGGCTGCGACGAGTAATATTTCTGTTTTGTGACATTTGTGAATCCTCCTGAAATTTTATAATTAACCATTGAATCTGACACCAGAACAATCCGTAACAGGCGTGCGGCTGGTCGATTTTACGGTATTATTTCCGGTCTTTCCTCCACAAAATACCAAATCTGCATGTAAAGCTCAAGTTCATAAATGTATGAACATCAGTAACGATCCCAAATTCCTTTTTGAGCTGTTGCAAGTAAATTCCACCCCTTCAAGTACAATAAGAGCTTATTTAAGAGAGATGTGAAAAAAACCGATAGAATTTGATGCTCAAGATAAGATTTTCCTTGACCAAAAGAGGATGAATTTGGTACAAATGAGATTGGTAAAACCTGTGGGTACTGTATCTATTGACAGGCTAAATGCTTATAGGTATTGTTCTATCAAGGAAGGAGGTAATGCCAATTCGCAAACATACATCAATGGTTGTATTTGTAAGCAATTATTCGTAAAAGCAGAAAAATTATCGGGCCTTTTGGTGTGTAACCAAGGCCTATTATAAACCTTTTTTGAAGGAGGATCATTATGTTAAAGAAATTGATCTGTCTAATTTCCTTTGTTTTGCTGCTGGGCCTGGCAGGCAGTGCTTCAGCAGAACTCGTGATGTACTGGCCCCTTGATGAGGGTTCCGGTGCGACCGCTGTTGACGTAAGCGGCAACGGCAACGATGGCGCTATTACTGGTACGTCCAACTGGGTGGCTGGAATGAATGGCCTTGCGCTGGACTTTGACGGTACATCCACCTCCATTGAGCTGGATCATGAAGTTGTACGGGGAACCTGGTCGGTAGCCATGTGGCTTAAACCTCGAGACATACCGTACGCGAGCGGTTTCTACGCAGTGTGGCACAACAATGGCTGGACCGGCGGCACCATGCATCTGCATTTGAGGGCAAGTACCAGCCTCTTAAACGCCGATTTCAACACTGGCCCGGATGTAACTTCAACTACTGTTTTGGAGGAAAATGAATGGTACCACGCTGTTGTGACGGTTACCGATGAGGGGGCCGGTGCCTCGACAATGTATATTAACGGCTTGTTGGAAGCCGAAGGCTCAGGAGGAAGCGGTGGAGACTTTATGGGTCCTGGAATCTTCGGTACATGGAGCGATGGAGCTCGTTACTATCACGGCCTGTTGGATGATATCCGCATTTATGACCATGTTCTTTCGGAAATCGAGGTTCTGGGTGCTATGGAAGGTAAAGTGTGGCCGTATGCATCGGCCCCGACTCCGGAAGATGGCGCCCTGCATTCCGATACATGGGTGAGCCTTTCCTGGAGAGCGGGTGGAGTCGCGGCTTCGCATGATGTGTATTTGGGCGAAAGTTTTGACGATGTGAATAATGGTACCGGTGATACATTCCGGGGCAATCTGGGATTGGATACAACGTTTTATATTGCCGGTTTTCCCGGATATGCTTATCCGGACGGTCTTGTTAACGGCACAACCTACTATTGGAAAATCGATGAGGTAAATGAAGCCGATCCGAACAGTCCATGGAAGGGTGATGTCTGGAGCTTTATGGTTCCTCCCAAGACGGCCTATGAACCGGTTCCGGCTGAAGGTACTGAGTCAGTCGCCCTGAATGTAACGCTTACATGGACACCAGGTTTCAACGCAAAATTGCATTATATTGTCTTCGGCGAAGATTTTGACGAGGTGAACGACACTGCCACGGGCAAACCTAATGGTCCTGCGACTTACTCTCCCGGCTCGCTCAAGTTAGCCAAGACTTACTATTGGCGTATCGATGAGTTCGATGGTGCTGCTACGCATAAGGGCGAAGTTTGGAGCTTCACCACTCTGGGCGCGGTCAGCGGCCCAAATCCGGCTAATGGTGCTGTAGACGTAAAGCCGACGGTGATTCTTGGCTGGAATGCTGGAGCCATCGCCGCTTCGCATGAGGTGTACTTCGGCGCGGATGCGGACGCCGTAAAGAATGCCACAACAGCCTCACCCGAGTACAAGGGGGCCAAAGCCCTTGGTGAGGAGAGCTATGATCCCGGCATGCTTACATTGAATACCGCGTACTTCTGGCGGATCGATGAGGTCAATGGCGTCAATCCCGATAGTCCCTGGGCCGGCAACGTCTGGAGCTTTTCTACGGGCGATTTCTTTGTCATAGACGATTTCGAGATCTACGATGCCAACGACAACCAGCTATGGTACTCATGGCATGATGGGCTTGGTTACGGCGCGCCGGGGACTCCGGATTACTTTGCCGGTAACGGCACCGGTGCTGCAGTAGGCGATGAAACTACCCCGTCTTATACCGAGGAAACTATCGTCCAGGGCGGCAGCAAGTCTATGCCGGTTTCATACGACAACAACAAGCAGGGCTTCTCGAAGTATTCGGAGGTAGAGCTGACTTTGGATGCCGTACGCGACTGGACTGCAGAAGGTGTTGTGGAATTGTCACTGTGGTTCAGAGGCTATGCGGGATCCGTCGGCAGCTTTGTGGAAGGCCCGGCCGGCACCTTCACGATGACAGGCGCCGGCGCAGATATCTGGAATAATGGGCCAGGAGCAGGCGAGTATCACGATGAGTTCCACTTTGCATACAAGATGCTAACCGGTCCAGGCTCGATCGTAGCTAAGGTCGAGAGCGTGCAGAACACCAACGTCTGGGCCAAGGCCGGTGTGATGATTCGCGAAACGCTTGAAGGCGGCTCGAAGCATGCCTTTTCGTGTGTCACACCTGGCAGTGGAGTTTCCTTCCAGAGTCGCCCCGATACGGGTGCTGCCAGTGCTAATTTCAACCAGGGAGTTTTCACCGCACCGTATTGGGTGAAATTAGAACGTGATATCGCTGGTAACTTCTCGGCTTATCACTCAGCAAACGGATCGAGTTGGCAGTTGATAGAGGAAGGTGCGGCAAGAAACATCCCGATGACCTCGAATGTCTATATAGGCTTGGCGCTGACCAGCCATGAGGCTGCTATTACATGTGAAGCTGTGTTCTCTAACGTTACAACTACAGGCTCAGTCAGCGGGCAGTGGGCGAACCAGGATATAGGCATAAGCAGTAACGATGCCGAACCGCTGTATGTGGCGGTATCCAACACTGCCGGACAACCTGCTGTTGTGGTCCACGATGATCCGGCTGCAACAACGATAGACACCTGGACGGAGTGGATTATCCCCCTGCAGGCGTTTGCCGATCAGGGCATAGTCCTGACCAATGTCGACAGGATAGCAATTGGCCAGGGCACTAAGGGCAACATGGCAACGCCCGGAGGTTCAGGCAAGATGTTCTTTGACGATATCCGATTGTATGGACCGAGAGAGGCCGCTGGCGAGTAACAGCAGCCCTTTTGGAAATGGCGTGAGGATTTGAATTTGTATGGAGCCTATGCCAATTCATTCGGTATAGGCTCCTTTTTTTGCCCGGACTAAGAGACCAACTCCTTCTTCAGAAGCGCTAATTCCCTGGACAAAGGTGCTCACATCTCTTATTATAATCTGAAGTTTTAGCCTGTGGCATAGCTCTCATAGTGGTAAAGTCCGATTGAATTTGGATTCTGAGGATAAATACATGGTAAGCAGGAGAAGTTTCCTTCGTTGCGTTGCTGGCAGTGCTTTTGCGATGGTTTTGCCAACCACTGTCTTCCCAGGAACAAAAAAAACCAACAAGCCAAACATTATCCTTTGCATGGCCGATGATTTGGGATGGGGCGATCCGGGATTCAACGGCAATTCGATTATAAAGACTCCCTGCCTGGATGTGATGGCAAAAGCCGGGATGCGATTCACGCGATTTTATTCCGGTGCCCCGGTTTGCTCGCCAACTCGCGGAAGCTGCCTGACAGGCCGGCATCCATACCGGTACGGAATCTTCGGCGCAAACGCCGGACACATGCTGAAAGAGGAAATCACCTTAGCTGAAGCATTAAAGACGCAGGGATACACAACAGGTCATTTCGGCAAATGGCACTTGGGAACACTTACAACCAAAGAGAAAGATTCCAACCGCGGAGGTCCAAAGGGTGCTAAGCACTATTCACCACCGTGGGAGAACGGATTCGATGTCTGTTTTTCAACAGAGGCAAAAGTCCCCACGTGGAATCCTATGAAATCGCCGGAATCCGGCAAACCTTACGGGACTTATTATTGGAGACAGGACGGCACAAAGGTAACTGAAAACCTTGAGGGTGACGACAGCCGAGTCATCATGGATCGCGTTGTTCCGTTTGTCCGAAACGCCGTGGATAAAAGCAAACCTTTCTTTACAGTCATCTGGTTTCACACACCCCACCTGCCTGTTCTGACCGGGCCGAAATACAGGAAGATGTATTCACAGTACAACGAAGATGAACAGCATTATTACGGATGTATTACCGCCCTTGATGAGCAGATGGGCAGGCTCCGCGGCGAACTGCGAGGGCTTGGAATATCTGACAACACGATGGTGTGGTTTTGCAGCGATAACGGCCCCGAAGGAAAGGACGGCAAGTCCGGCCGGTCTCGCGGCTCAACCGGGCCGTTCCGCGGGCGAAAACGCAGCCTGTTCGAAGGCGGCGTACGCGTGCCGGGCCTGCTCGAATGGCCTGCCCGCATTAACGCCGGACAAGTCACTGATATACCATGCTCAACGTCGGACTACTTCCCGACTGTTATGGATGTGCTCGGCTTTAAGATAAAAGGCCGGCTCGAACCTATCGACGGGGTCAGCCTGCTGCCGTTAATTGAAGACAAAATGACCGAACGCCCCCTGCCTATCGGTTTTGAATCCAGAAATCAGGTATCACTCACCGGCAACCGCTACAAAATTTACAGCAAGGATAACGGCAAAACCTATATGCTCTTTGACCTGCTCGATGATCCCGGCGAGAATATCGACCTTGTGGCAGAAAAACCGCAAGTTCTTCAATCGATGAAGGCTACGCTTGTCAAGTGGCGCAAGTCATGTAAAGATAGTCTCGCCGGAACAGACTACTTGTAGAAACCTAATTTGTATAAAAGAGAATGTGATGGCCAAAAAACAAAGAACAATCGTTGGTTCGCCTTTAACACCGACTCTGTTGAAGGAACTGGATGCCCTGAACAAACTTCCATTTACACCCGAGGATTTCAAGCCGGATGGGAACTGGGTAAGCACGTACCGGATTTGGACGTGCCACGGCTACCGGGAAAGCGGCAACGAAAACGCCGGATTCCTGAGAATAGAACGTATCGGCAACTCAGGCAAGACATTTGTGCTGAATGTCCACCAGGAGGTTGTGCAAACAGATGCGATCATACATATTATCGATAGCACAATAAAGTGCAGGAATAACCGGTTGGCTTCACCTGTTGAATGGAGACTGAAAAGCGAATTTATCGGCGTTGACGGCAAGCATGTTTCCGAACTGCTCAGCAGTGACAATGGCAAGGCTGCCGAGGGGGTGGATAGAACTACGTGTGATTGGTGTTTGTTCGAGGCGGTTCAACGTCTGGCATTAGACGCACAGAATTCGTTCAGCTTCGACTTGCTGGAAGGAATGAGCCTAAAAAAATCAGACCACCGGCTGTCTTATCGTGGCGTCACTCGATTAAAGGTGGACGGCATGGATATACCTCTGCACTGTTTCGTTCAATTAGGAAACGGGATTCTTCCTTATGAATACTGGCTCGATTCCCGGCATCGGTTGTTGGCCGTGACCTCGATGAACAAGGCTTATATCCTTGATGAGCAAGCAGAGAAAATCATTAGACAAGAGGTGGAAGAAGCACGAAAATCCTACCAAAGAAAAAGGAAACAGGAGCAATGAACAAGCACACCGTAGAAGAACAGTCCGGCTGTCTCATAAACAGGCGAGATTTTATAAAGTTGAGCAGTGGTGCAGTGGCGCTGCTGGCCAATGCCGCCTCGACGAGAAATGTTTTTGCCGGACGCCAAGGCCCCAAGCCAAAGCCAAAGAATATTGTTTTGATCTTCACAGACCAGCAGCATATTGACACAATTGCCGCCGGTGGCTGCCGCCACGTGCGAACGCCTGCGCTCGACCGGCTCAAAACAAGTGGCGTAAGCTTCACACAATCATACTCGGCCAACCCGGTATGCAGTCCCGCGAGAAGCGCCGTTTTTACCGGCCGGACCAGCAGCGAGTGCGCGGTTCACATTAACGGGCGGTCGATACGGTCGGACATTCCGAACCTCGGCCAGTGGTTTAAAGAGCATACTGATTACGAGACGTTTTATGCCGGCAAGTGGCACCTGCCGCGGAGTTATTCCAGTAAAATACCGGGCTTTAAAGTGATCAATACAGGGATCGGAGGCTTTGGATATCTATGCGATACGGTCATGTCACATGCGTGCGAGGGTTTTTTGCGAAACCGCTCGAAATCGAAACCGTTCCTGTTGGTCGCTTCGTTCATGCAACCTCACGATATCTGCGAGTGGCTCCGGCTGAACATGAACAATCCGGAGAGACTTCGGTATCCGGAGCTGGCCGGCGAGCTGCCGGAGCTTCCGGCTAATTTCGAGTTCGATAAGAATGAGCCGGGGACAATCAGGAAAAAACGATTGGGCAATGAGCCGTTTAAAGGCAACTGGAGCAAAGAGCAGTGGCGATATTACAGGTGGAGCTATTATCGCAATATCGAGCATGTTGACGCCGAGATTGGGCGCGTTCTGCGTGCGTTGGAAGACTTCGGCCATGCAAATGATACGCTGATTGTGCTGACTTCGGATCACGGCGAGGGAATGGGACATCATCAGATGGTGCGAAAGAGTACTCTTTATGACGAAGCTGCGAGAGTGCCGCTGCTTTTCTCATGGCCCGGACATATTTCCGAAAACAGGACGGATACTAAACATTTGGCCTCCGGCATGGATATCATGCCGACCTTGTGCGAGTATGCCGGAATCAAACCACCCCAAAATATGCGCGGCAGGAGCTTACGGTCAATCATCGAGGGAACTTCCGCGAGAAGCAACGAGTTCGTTGTCACCGAGGTAAGCGCGAATACCGGCAGGATGGTTCGGACGGAAGGTTACAAGTATATCACATACAGAAACGAATTGGTTGAGCAGCTTTTCGATATGAAAAATGATCCTGGCGAAACCATGAATCTTGCAGCAAGCGCACGCTATTCATCGACATTGGCTGAGCACCAAAAACTACTGAGAGACTTCGAGAGCAAGTTGGATGTGCCATCTAATGTCCCAAATGCCGATGTCTGGCGGCACAAGACATGATTCTTTCAGGCGAAAAGCATTTTCTATAAATAGAAAAGGAACCAAAATGAAGAGACAAACAAGAAGAGAATTCCTGAAACGGCTGGGCTATATGACCGGTTCGGCAGCGGCACTTTCAATCCTGCCAAGCTGCAAAAGTCTTGGCCAAATGACCAATAGAAAAAAACCGAACATTATATTCATAATGACAGACGACCACGCCTCGCACGCCATGAGCTGTTACGGCAGCAAGATCAACAAGACGCCGAACCTTGACCGGATCGCCAACGAAGGTATACGCTTCGACAACAGCTTCTGCACAAATTCGATCTGCGCCCCCTGCCGGGCGGTTATCCTGACCGGCAAATACAGCCACCTAAACGGCGTTATCGACAATTCCAAGAAATTTGACGGCAGCCAGCAAACGTTTCCCAAATTGCTCCAAAAGGTTGGTTATCAAACCGCTATGATCGGCAAGTGGCACCTCAAGACCGACCCGACCGGCTTTGACTACTGGAACGTTTTGCCGGGGCAGGGAGCATACTATAACCCGGCGATGAAAGAGATGGGCCGGCAGAAAAAATATACAGGCTACACTACTGACATTATTACAGACCATGCACTGAAATGGCTAAAGAGCCTGACGCCCGGAGAGCCTTTCTGCCTGATGTATCAGCACAAGGCCCCCCACCGCCGTTGGGAGCCGGGTCCGAAGCACCTGACAATGTACGATGACGTGACGATACCGGAGCCCGACAACCTGTTTGACGACTACTCCAACCGTGGGCGCGCCGCGAAAGAACAGGACATGAGCATCGCCGAGACAATGACGCCAAACGACCTGAAACTTACACCCTCCCGGAAGAACCTGACACCCGAACAGAAAAGGCTCTGGGACGCGGCGTACGGTCCAAAGAACGAGGCGTTCAAGAAGGCGAACTTACAGGGCAAAGACCTGGTCCGCTGGAAATATCAGAGATATATCAAAGACTACCTGCGGTGCATCGCCTCGGTTGACGACAATGTCGGCCGGGTTTTGGATTATCTTGATGAATCGGGCCTTGCTGAAAACACTGTCGTGATTTACACCTCCGACCAGGGCTTCTACCTGGGCGACCACGGCTGGTTCGACAAGCGATTCATGTACGAAGAGTCGCTGCGCATGCCACTGCTGGTTCGGTATCCCGGGGAGGTCAAGTCCGGCTCAGTGAGCGATGATATCGTTATGAACCTGGACTTCGGTGCCACGTTCCTGGACTTCGCCGGCGTGCCGGTCCCGGCCGACATGCAGGGCGAGTCGATCCGCAAGGTGCTGCAGGGCAAGACACCCGGGGATTGGCGCAAGTCGATGTACTACCACTACTATGAGTATCCCGGGGCGCACAGCGTCAAACGGCACTACGGCGTAAGAACCGGGCGTTATAAATTGATACATTTCTATGACGATATCGACGAGTGGGAACTGTATGACCTGAAGAAAGATCCGAAGGAAATGAAGAACGTATTCGGCGACCCAGCATACGCCGAGACCATCAAAGAACTTAAGGTAGAACTGAAGCAATTACGCGAGAAATATAAGGATACTACCGGCTCGCCAGTGTAAAACGAACCGGCAGTCTTTGGTTACTCTTTGAGCAGCTCGCCGGTTTCTTTGTTCCAGCGTATTGTTCTAACGTTGATGCGATGTTCTTTGGCGTGACAATCGGTGCAGTACATTTGATCGCCGTCCTCATCCGCCGAATCAAAAACCGTCTTGGCGCCAGCGAGCAGCGTCTTGTGGTGTTCCACGTGGCGTATCTCGTGCCTCGGATGACACATCATACAAGTCGGATTGATTTTCGCCCTGGGGTACATAATCTCGGGCGGCGTGATATTGTCTTCGTCGCTGCGATGGCGCTCGGATTCGCCATGACATCTTTCGCAGCCGATGCCGGCCTGTTCGTGTCTGCGAGCGAGCTTCTCGTCGTCGAAACCATAGTGACATGCACTGCAAAATACGTTGGCAACAAAGCCCTTTTTCTCAGAAAGCTCTTCTACAACCTGGTTCTCACCTGAATCCTCTTCGATGTGTTTATGTTCTGAGTCATCCATGGCCTGCTTCTCAAGTGAGCAGCTTGCTGCAAAAACCAGCAGCAAACCGCTCACGATAAAATAGACCACTGTCACGACTCGATTTCTCGTGACATTCATTCAATACATCCTTGTTTATAATCCAATAATCGAACCGTTACTTCAGTACAGTCCGGATGCTACACGTATTCCCAGTTTTTGAGCCACTGGTAGTCGTTTGGCAACCTGGCCCACGCTTCGTCCATAGCTGTCGAAAGCTCCTTGGCCTCGGCTTCATCAAGCTCAGGCTCCCGGATGGCCTTGGCTACGTTGTCCACCTGTTGTGGGTTGATTATACCGGGGATAGGCGCCGTGATTGCCGGATTGCAAAGGATATAGCGAATCGCCATACGTGCCAGCCGGTCGTCTTCCTCACGAGTGGGACTGTCGGGTGAGCTGTCACCCTTGAATAGCGAGGTGCCTGCAAAAGGTTTGATGCCGAAAAAGCCTATGCCATTCTTTATTACCGCATCGAAGACACTGCCCTCAGGCATAACCTTGCTCTTGGCCGTATAGGGCGTGACAACAACCTGGACAACCTCAGGATACGTTTCAATCATCCACTTGATATGAGGACGGTCGTGCGACGAGAAACCGCACATGCGGCATTTGCCCTGCTTGCGGGCCTTTTCGAGCGCTCCCATCATCTCGTCGACTTCTGCCTCAGTATGCCGACCGCTCTGCTCATGCATCGTGATACGCCAAAGATCAACGTAGTCGAGCTTTGCTTCGCGCATGCCCTTATCGAGGGTTCCAAGCAGCGCTT
>JBARRE010000822.1:0-3177 GCA_049644065.1 Sedimentisphaerales bacterium
CGATAATTCTGAGTAAATTTTTCTCATGTCAACTGAATAAACATGCAACCATGTTTTCCAATTCGACAATAATATCGAAATCCTTCTTGATTTGCACATAATTAAAGTCTCCTCATACAAATCTTGCGGCAAAAGTCCTTTAAGTATCTATTTTTATTCCTCCCTTGAATCACTATCTTACCATTGGTATATTCATTCATGGTAATGAAAGTCAAATATTCTGTCAAAAACTCTATAACAATAGATTGGAAATCCAGGATGAAAAATACAACAACGACGGTTGGATCTTCAAGTATTTTCAAATTGCTGACAATCGTGTCTTTTATTATGTCGAGTTGTCTTGTCGAAGCGTCACCGAAAATTGAATTTATCGGGATGGCGGCCCCGGATGTCATTGAAGTTGTCGTTCAGGCCGGCCGGATCAATGTCGGCAGGCAGGTCCCCTATGTCAAGCAGGATGGAGATGTCATAAAAGAGAGCGGACACAGACGCTATCTCCACCGCAACGGAAAGAAGATTGGAGTTCTCATAGGCCAGGAGGGCAACATTCTTCGTCCGTTCGATACTTTCACCGAAGATATACTGGATACTAAATGGGCCGACAACAAGGCAAGCTATGGGATCGAATCTTCAACGGACGTTCACTATCGACGCAAGCTTAGTCCGATCCAGATTCATCGCAAGAGCAGGCCGAACGGCGTTGCGCGAACCGACGACTGGAAGTTCAGGGCCCCGATCGAACATCATCTTTATCTCGTTCTGCCACATCCGTTGCAGACCAATGTGAAGTATGAGATTTCTTTCGCCGGGGATCAATTATTAAAGGAGGAGTTCAAGTATCAGCCGCTTATTATGCGAAGCGAAGCGGTACATGTTTCTCTTATCGGATTTCATCCGGACGATTCTGCCAAGGTGGCATTCCTTTCTTGCTGGATGGGAAGCGGCGGAGGTCTGAAATATGACAATGGCCTGGACTATCACATCGTCGACGACAAGACCGGGACAACTGTCTACTCGGGCAAAACTTCGCTGTCAAAGCCCGCAGTGGAGAAAAACGAGGACGCCTATAAGCGAAATTTTAACTCGACCGATGTTTATGAGATGGACTTTACGAAGTTCAACCAGCCGGGCCGGTACAGAGTCTGTGTTGAGAAGATTGGCTGTTCCTATCCGTTCGTTATCGACAAGGAAATCTGGAATAATGCCTTCAGGACTTCCGCCCGGGGATTCTATCATCTGCGCAGCGGGATAGAACTCGGCCCCCCTTACACCGATTTCAAACGCCCCCGTCCGTTTCATCCGGATGACGGTGTCAAGGTCTATATTTCCACTACGCGATTAATGGACACCCGAAACGGGCTCAGTCGGACCGATCCCTCCAACTTCCGTAACCTTGTCGCGGGAAAAACCGACAGGTTACTCACCGGCGTGTGGGGAGGATACATGGACGCCGGAGATTGGGACCGGCGGATTCAACATTTGATTTCGTCCTTATATTTACTCGATCTGGCTGAGCAGTTTCCTTCCTGTTTCAAATCATTGTCTCTCGGCATCCCCGAATCTGACAATCCGTTACCCGACGTGGTCGATGAGGCGCTGTTCAATCTGGATTTTTACAGGCGAACTCAAACGCCCCAGGGCGGAATACGCGGCGGAATCGAATCCGAGGAGCATCCCAATCTCGGCGAGACAAGCTGGCAGGAGTCATTGACGATTCTGGCCTACGAACCGGGAAGCTGGTCGAGCTTCTATTATGCGGCTGTTGCCGCCAAGGCAGCGGCGGTATTGAAGTCGCTGGGACATGGCGAGTTGGCTCTAACGTATGAGGCAAGTGCGATAAAAGCAATGGAATGGGCCGAGGCCGATTACGCAAAGCGGGAGCAGCGCAGTTCCTCTTATACAGTCAACGGTGTCAAGATTGAGCGAATGGACGACCACACTGATGTTAGAGACAAGCGAAATCATGCCGCAGCCGAGTTGTTCCGCTTGACGGGCAATTCAAAATGGAACGATGTATTTGTCGAAACCACCAAGCTCAACAAGTCGGGTGTGGACTTGTACGTTTGGAAGAGTCACGAGCAGAGCCAGGCTGCCTGGGCTTATGTCAATACCCGCCGAACGGATGTGGACAAGCAACTGCAGGAATTCTGCAGACAAGCAATTCTCAAAGAGGCGCAGGATCGCCTGCGAACTCAATCGCGAACCGCCTTTCGCTGGACCAAGAATGATTGGTCGCCGCCAAACACAACGCTGAGCGTTTCCGATGCAATCAGTTTGGTTCGTGCCCATCGAATCACCGGCAACGAAAAATATCTGCGAGCCATCGTGCTGTCATGTCAGAACGGTTTGGGCGCTAATCCCCTTAACCTATGCTACACTACACATCTCGGTCACAGGTGGCCCCGGAATCCGTTGCACCTGGACTCTCGCCATACGGGGCAACTGCCCCCGGAGGGAATCACTGTTTTTGGGCCTATTGATCCGACAAATAATGACACTTTCATGCGGCCGATTATTCAACCCCATTGTTTTCCATCGCCTGAGAAATGGCCCATAATGGAAGCTTACTGGGACGTATTCTGGTACCCCATCATGTGCGAATTCACGGTGCAGAGGCCGATGGCGCAAAATGCCTATATCTGGGGATACCTCGCCGGCGTGCAGGCAAAGCAGTAACGTTGATAGTTCTCATTTGATATAAAGATAAATATAGTGACAAAGGAGCAAACCATGAATTCGTTCTCGACTCGATTTCTTTTTCTGATTGCGGCCGCGACAGTTGTCTTAAGCACGGTTAGTATCTCGCCGTTGTCGGCAGCAGACAAGAACGCCGATCGTATTCAGCCCTATGCTAAAAATCCACATTACTGGCAATACAAAGGCAAGCCCGTGATGTTGCTGGGCGGGAGCAAGACGGACCATATCTTTTTGCTCGATGATCTCAAAACGCATCTCGACGAGATACATGCGGTCGGAGCCAACTACGTACGCAATACGATGAGCCAGCGGGAGGGCAAGGATCTCAAGCCGCACAAGCTGCTGCCGGACGGAAAGTTCGACCTCGATCAGTGGAACCAGGAATACTGGAAGCGATTCCAGAACATGCTCAAGTGGACCGCCGAGCGGGAGATTTTCGTGCAGATCGAGGTCTGGGACCGCTTCGATTATTCGACGCTG